>CALMWJ010000203.1 GCA_937873525.1 uncultured Peptococcaceae bacterium
TGAGGGTCACCAAAACCTTTGAAGAGTCTACGGTATCCAAAATCCTGGATCTGGTCCAGAATGCCAGCAGCCGGAAGGCCAGCACCGAGAAATTCATATCACGCTTTGCCCGGGTCTACACGCCCTTTGTGGTTTATACGGCCCTGGCCCTCGCGGTCATCCCGCCTTTGATTCTGGCAGATGCCTCCTTCTCTGACTGGTTGTACAGAGCCCTGGTCTTTTTGGTGGTCTCCTGTCCCTGTGCTCTGGTGATCTCCATCCCATTGGGTTTCTTCGGCGGCATTGGCGGCGCATCCAAAAAAGGGATCATGGTCAAGGGCAGCAACTATCTGGAAGCCTTGAACCAGGTGGAAACGGTGGTTTTTGACAAGACAGGGACGCTGACCAAAGGGGTCTTCAAGGTCACTGCGCTCCGTCCGCAAAACGGTTTCCCTTCGGAGGCGCTGATCGAATACGCCGCCTATGCGGAAAGCTATTCCAATCATCCCATTGCCCTGTCCATTGCGGAGGCCTACAGCGGCTCTGTGGATCAGGGGCGCATCGAAGAATATGAGGAAATTCCTGGTTATGGCGTCATGGTCCGAATCGCGGGCCGGAACGTTGCAGTGGGCAATTCAAAATTGATGAGTCAAGAGAATATTCCCTACAGTGAGCCCGACGCATCAGGCACTGTCGTCCATATCGCCATCGATCAAGTGTATGCCGGGCACATCATCATTTCCGATGAAGTGAAAGAGGATGCGGCGAAGACCATCCGCGCGCTGAAAGCCCTGGGCATCAAAAAAACCGTCATGCTCACCGGGGATCTGAAGGCCACCGGAGAAAAAATCGGGAAGGAACTGGGTCTGGACGAGGTCCATTCTGAGCTGCTGCCGGCGGACAAGGTGGAGCGGATCGAATACTATGAACATCACAAAAGTTCTTCCGGCAAAATTGCATTCGTGGGTGATGGCATCAATGATGCACCGGTGCTGGCCCGGGCGGATATCGGCATTGCCATGGGCGGACTGGGTTCCGATGCGGCCATTGAGGCGGCAGATATTGTCATCATGACGGACGAGCCCTCAAAAATCGTGACCGCGATCAAAATCGCGAAACGAACCGAAACCATTGTTTACCAGAACATTATCTTTGCTTTAGGCGTCAAACTCCTGGTGCTCCTGCTGGGCGCCTTCGGTGTGGCCACCATGTGGGAAGCCGTTTTCGCCGATGTGGGGGTGGCGGTGATTGCCATTTTGAATGCCATGCGGGTCATGAATGTAAAGGATATTTAGGATGCCAAAGGATAACCGAGGACATCTGCTTTATTGATGGTGCTTTACCATGAACCTGAGAGCAGCTTTGACAATCTGTTTCTTTATGAAAAAGAACAGGACCTCAAAGTTGCTCTTTTTAGATCAGGATTATTTAAGAGCATCCCAAAATCCTGTGAGAGATCCGGTCCGGGTGGTTTATGATGATGCCCGGTTCAGGCACGATATGCCGGGCTTTTCATGCAGTCCGGCAAAGTATCGGCCTCTACATGTGCTGTCGATACTGCTCCGGGATTATATCTTTGAGTTTGGCCGAAGCAACCCCGATCACGGTGTCGGCACCACCGTAATATACAAGGATCTCATCATTTTCATCAAGGACCTTTTTGTCAACGGTCGGCACCGCACCGCAAGTAAAGACAACATTTGGAACCCAGCTTTTTCCAGACAACCCCATTTCATATGAGGTTTCCGGCTCCAGGATGGCATTGGGCGAACGATATGTGATTTTTTCCGGATCATGCAAGTCCGTGAGAAAGATCCCCAGTCTGTAGGTAAAGGCATAATCGACCCCATGATAAATGTGGAGCCATCCGAATTTAGTCTTGAGAGGCGGTGCGCCGGCACCGATTTTGACGGCATCCCAAAACATCCCGGAGCGGGTGCCCATGATGATTTTATGCCCTTCCTTGGGCCAGGGTGTTTCAAGACTATTTGAATAGGTGATCCATATGCTGGGCGCGATCCTATGATAAAGTGCGATTTTTCCGTTAAACCGCTCTGGATATAGGATGGCGTCTTTGTTGGAAAGACCGGGAAACAGCAGGCCGTGGCGGTGCCATTTTGCCCAGTCATGGGCAATCAGTTCTTCTTCAGAGATGGAGGCCAAAGCGATTTGTGGCGTAATCCCGTCATAAGCGGTGTATAGCATATAAATCCGGCCGTCCATTGAAATCAGACGGGGATCTTCGCAGCCCCGTTTCTCGCTTTCATTGGCTGGACTAAAGACAGGATCGTTAAAGCGCTCCGAAATCTGAAGCCCGTTTTGACTCATGGCCAGCCCGATGCGGGAAATTCCATCTTCACCGACGGCCCGATAAAAAATATAGACATTTCCTCGGACACGAATCACGCCGCAATTGAGAACATATTTATTTTCCCAAGGGTGGTCTGCCATCGGCGCTAAGATGGGGTTGTGGGGAGAGCGGATGAGTTGGCCGGCTGAGGAAAAAATCTTGTCCGTTTTTTGGTCAACGACGACCGTTGCCCTGACAGAGGTTGACCCAAGATACATGACAGACAGATCTTCATTTTCCTTATTTTCTCCCATGAGATCGTAAATGATATGCGGAATATCTTTGCGGCTTCCGACAACCTGCTCGTAGAGACGGGCAAAGAGTTCCCCGCTGAACCAGCGCCTTTCGACAATCAGAGATAATGGGGTGGGCATGTTTTCTCCGCCCCGGAAACTATAGCTGGCCCAGCTCCACATGCAGCAGGTCGCAAAAACACCATCCGGCAGCGTCAGACCCAGATAATAGGCTTTAGCCATCCGCGCCAAATGTTCTTTTGCCCGTTCCGCAGCCGGACCGGAGGAGCCCCAATCTTGCTGTGCAATTTCCAGTAATTTATCGCGCAGCATGGTTTGCAGAAGGTGTTCAAAAATACTATGGGCTGAAAAAACACCCACGCTCCAGATGTTTTGAACAGAATTGACGACTTTATTGGCAAAATCCTCGGTCCCGCTGACCTGGATATAGTATTCCCAAATCCGTCCGTATTCGATTGATCTGATGATGTGCCTTAAGATCGTTGTCAAGAATAAGGTTTTCGGGAACTCGCCCCCGGCACCTTCTTTGAGATTGCTTATGACCACACGACTGGTTATGTAATCCAGAGAGGCCGCATCGTGCATGCCGGATAAAGCCGGAAAATCAGCATGGCCGACTATGACAGGCACAACAGGTGACATTTCAAAATCATCCGGCGTAAGGTTTTCACGGAGCCATTGAGTATTGCCGATGCTGAAACGGCTGGTTTCAGACCAGGAAGCGATGGCCATGACATCCAAAGGATTATGATGCTCCAAGAGCTCCTCTTCGTCGCGGTAACCCCAAATAATAATCAGATTTCGCGGAGGCGTTTCTCGAATCAGCCGGGCGGCAACCTCCTCTTTCAGAGACATGCTTTGAGGGAAAGGGAAAAGACGAAAGATCTTTTCAGCAATTTGCCGGATTCCTTTTTTTGAATGGATATTCCCTGGGATCAGGTGCTGATCCAGGTCTTTTTCCAACCGGGTCATCAGGCTGCGGATTCCCTGGCCAACCTTTTCAGAACCGTCCGCAGGCGTCAGCTGCAGGTTCTCCTTGATAAATTCTTTGAAGTCATCGGTATATTCCTTAAGCAGCTTTTCATAGAAACTGTAAACATGAGCACGGTTTCCTGAAGGAGATCTGACAACATGGGGAAGCATGATGGGGATTTCCGGGATGTATTCCCAATACGTGACCTCCGGCAGAAAGGGCTCCAGATGTTCTTTGTGGTGCAGCCATTGTTCTAAAAAGGAAGATTTGCGATTCACAAAAGCATCGATTTGAGCTGCGAGATGAACTTGGGCACTGAACGGACAGACGTCGGCCGACAGTCCTTCCTGAGTTTGGACCACGCAGACAGGGATAGAAACTTCCTGAAAATATGCCGCTAACCTTCCTTCAAAAAGGCTTTCCAGACTGTCGATCACATCTTCTTTTTCCAGTCCCGGAATGAAATGATAGGCGACGATCGCTTCATAGACCACTTTGGCCCACAGGCTGGCCGGGAAACAAAAGGCCTTTGCGTCTGAAGAAGCTTCTTTGACCATCTGAATCAATTGGGTCCGGATTCCTTCAGAAAAGATTCTGGACCAGAGTGCTTCGAAATATCGATCATACCCTCGCTGGAATTGTAAAAGATGGGGAAGCACATCGATTGGCAGATCCTTGACGAAGAGATGTTCCTGCCGGCCAATCTGCAAAGCGCTGCGGATCGCTTGAGGCGTATTCATCCAGACGTTCTGATGCTTGCCTAAATAATCGAATAAAACCCTGGCAGCCTGGCTGAAAACCCGTTCAGCCTCTCCGGGCATATATTCCTGAGGCTGGATGCCCAGAGAGACTTCGGCAATAGGCGTATTGGAAGCAAGGATCCATGACACGAGCCAGTACGTGAAGCCGAATTCAAATATTCGGTCGTCGCTGTGGGATAGCTCGTAGACGAGCTTTGGAAGGATCTCGTGGGATATGACCATTCCGGCGTTCAGACAGCTTTGCAGTTCAACATTGTACAAGGAAGCCCATAAAGGAAACACGAAATGGAAGTCTACCCAGTTGGAAAGATGAGATAGCTTGAAACGAGGCAATACAAAATAAGCCGAGCGATCTTTAACCGGCTGATACATGACCTTGATCCAGTCCGGAGACAAGCTTTCTTTCGCGATGGCGGCCGGGTTGGGCAAAAGGCTTGCTTCAACAATGAAAAGATCCGCTGACAGTTTGCGGGCAACATCCAAGAGGCCCCGGTATGACCAGCTTCGACGGGACAGGGATTGATCCAATTGCGTAAAGATGACCCGCTCTTTCTTTGGGGACCTGAAAGCTTTTATGGTCCGACTCAGCGAACGGGAAGGGCTGATGATGCAAAAGATGATGCTTTTGATTTCCGGATAGTATGTGTCCAACCCGGACTCTAATATGGAGATGAGTGCATAGAGATCTTTGCTGGTCGATGTGAAAGGAATGCCGATCACAAGATCGACCCTGCCCAAAGGGGTCACTTTCTTGAGTGTATTGACAATCGATTGCTGGTATTTTGCTTCTAATTCAGTCAAGGATCTTCACCTCACATGATGTTTTATTGAGAGAGTATGATCTTCAAAAGAAATCCAGAATATTTGAAATACTTAGCTTATTGTAACATCTTCGCGATCGCCAAGCTATAAAACCGAGGATATTTTGCAAAAAATCTGAAAATTGTATATAATTAATCGAACGCTTTTTTAAGATAAGCATACGATGCAAGGGGGGATCTATATGTCCTGCACGGAAACCAATGCGCCAGGTGCTGATAAAAGGCTGAAGGTCGCAATTGTCAGCAGTGTGCTGCCGCGCCAATGCGGCATTGCCACCTTCTCAGATAAGCTGAGCAGCGGCCTTGAACATTTGTTGGGGCGGAAAACCACTTCTTACATTGCATTATGTCGGAATGAAGGGCATAAATACTCTGCAAAGGTTAATTTCTGTATTGAGCAGGAACAATTGGAAGATTACTGGAGAGCCGCAGACCACATGAACCAGTCTGCAGTGGATGTGGTCTCTTTGCAGCATGAATTTGGCTTGTTTGGAGGGGAGGATGGCCAATATATCGTTGATTTTCTCAGCCGGCTCAACAAGCCGGTCGTGACCACGATGCATACGGTGCTGGAAAAGCCGACTCCCGGTCAGTACAAAACACTGATAGAGGTTGCTGCCTTTTCCAAGGCGATCATTGTCATGAGTCAAACGGCGATTAAAATTCTTACAGAGGTCTATGGCCTCGAGGCTTCAAAGATTCATTTAGTACCCCACGGCGTGCCGGATGGTTTCTATATAGCCCCGGAATACTACAAAAACAAACTGGATTTAACAAACCGTTTTATCATTCTGACTTTCGGCCTTCTAGGCCGCAACAAAGGAATTGAGACCGCTTTGCGTGCGCTCCGTCCGGCGGTCAGACGCTATTCCGACATTCTTTATATTGTATTAGGCATTACGCATCCGGTTGTCAAGGCGCATGAAGGAGAAGCATATCGTGAATATCTGATCAACCTGGTCGAGGAATATGATCTCCAAAACAATGTGCGTTTTATCAACGAGTTTGTGGATGATGAAACCCTGGATGCCTATTTGGGTGCGGCCGATCTGGTTATATGTCCATACCATTCTGAGGCTCAGATCACCAGCGGCGTATTGAGTCTTTCGATGGGAAAAGGGAAAGCCATTATTTCGACACCCTATCTCCACGCGAAAGAAGTCCTGTCTGCCGGCAAGGGACGGCTGGTTCATTTTAAGGACTCGAATAAAATGGGGGAAATCATCCTGGATTTGATTGAAAATCCGGAAGAACGTCTTGCCATGGGCAACCGTGCATGGACGGCCAGCAAGGAGATGGGCTGGGATCAGGTATCCTGCCGGTACGCAGAGGTCTTTGAAAAAGAAGTTGAAATCTGCAATGCCTCAAAAAGAGGGGCGCCATTCGAAAATTATCTGCCGAAAATCAACATGGAGTATTTGAAAAAGCTGACCGATGATGTGGGAATGATCCAGCAAACCTATTATGGAATTCCCGATTATACCAACGACTACTCTGCCGATGACGCCGCTCGGGCTATGGTCGCTTTTTCTCAATACTATAACTTGTTTAAGGATGACTCTGTGCTGAATCTGCTTGACAAATATATGGCATTTATCGTGTATGCCCGCCGGGAAGATGGTTGGTTTCACAATTTTATGAATTACCAAAAAGGTTTTCCGACCCAGGAAATCAGCCAGGACACCTTTGGACGGTGTCTGTGGGGCTTGGGAGCGGTTTCTAATTTAGTTTTAGAGCGGATTCCCGGCATTTTAGCGCAGACGATGGTCGAAGAGAGCCTGCCTATGCTTGGAAGTCTGACCTATACGAGGGCCCAAGCCTATGCCGTCTTGGGACTGGCGGCATATCTGACAATGGATCCAGAGCATGACGGGGTCAAAAATGGAATAAAACATTTATGCGATGCCCTTTTGGTAAGCTATATGCAGACTGCGGATGGAATATGGAATTGGTTTGAAGACTTTCTTTCCTATGACAATGCCCGCCTTCCCCAGGCGCTTCTGACGGCTTCACTTTATCTTCGGAATCCGAATTATTTGAAATATGGGCTGGCATCGCTGGATTTTCTGATCAAAGTTCAATATCATGACGGATATTTTGACATGATTGGGAATAAGGGCTGGTATTTCAAAGGCAAAGAACGGGCGCTCTATTGCCAGCAGCCTTTGGATGCCGGGGCGCTTACAGAAACCTGCCTTCTTGCCCATTACCTGACAAATGATAAAACCTACCTGGAAATGGCTCATGCGGCTTTCCAATGGTATCTCGGCAGAAACCGCCAGGGGAAAATCATGTATGATCCAAAAAGCGGGGCGTGTGTGGACGGTTTAAGCATGAATGGGCCCAGCCGGAACAAAGGCGCTGAGGCAACCCTTTCCTTTGTGATGGCCTTGGTGTGCTTGTATCGATGGGAGTTCACCGGTGTTCCTGTTGAATAGGCCTGACGAAAAGAAGGTATTCAAAGAGGGGGTAAAAGAAATGCGCAAAGATCAAGGTGTACTGGAAACGGCATCCCCTCCATGGGGTGAATGGCAGGTTATTCTTGACCAGCCTGGCTACAAGGTTAAACAAATCAAGGTCGATCCAGGGCAGAAACTCAGTTATCAAAAGCATGCCAAGCGGCGGGAACATTGGCTGGCCGTTCAGGGGGAAGGGCTTATCATTCTGGAAGGGAAAGAATATGTTCTCCTGCCCGGCGATTCCATTGACGTTCCTGTGGGTATGCCTCACCGGGTCACAAACCCCGGCGAATTGCCCTTTGTTTTTATTGAAGTCCAGATGGGACAATATCTGGGGGAAAATGATATTATCCGCATCGAGGATGATTATGGAAGAGCGACGGAGGGCTGATTTGAAAGGAGGGAGCGGATGAACCGCTATGCAGTGATTATGGCGGGCGGCCGCGGAGAACGTTTTTGGCCTGAAAGCCGCGTTTCCAAGCCAAAGCAGTTTTTACAGCTTATGGGCGATCGCACCCTGCTTCAGCAAGCTTATGACCGGCTCCTGCCTTTGATTCCATCCGAAAATATCTATATTGTGCTGGGGCAGCAGCATCTGGATCTGGCAACCCGGCAGCTCCCTGATATTCCGCCCGGAAATTTTCTTGTTGAGCCGGAGGGGCGAAACACAGCGCCTTGCATCGGTTTTGCGGCAATCCATATCCTGAAACGGGATTCGGACAGCCTCATGCTGGCGATCCCGGCGGACCATATGATCCGGGGGGAAGCCTCCTATCGCCAATCTCTTGAAAAGGCCTTTTTCTGGGCCGCCAAAGGGGATTATCTGGTGACCGTCGGGATCAGACCGAGCCGCCCGGAAACGGGATATGGCTATATCGAGCGTGAGGATTCCGGCATGGACACCCATCCGCCGGTTTATTTTGTACGACGCTTTGTCGAGAAGCCGGATGCGGAGCAGGCCTTGAAATTCATCCAGGAGGGCTGTTTCTTCTGGAACAGCGGCATATTCGCCTGGAAACCCCAGACGATCCTCAGACGGATTGAGTTATATTTGCCGAGTCTGGCGGCCGGTTTGGAAAAGATCGGTTCGTGTATCGGAAATCAGGATTACATGGCAATGCTTAAGGAGGTATATCCAAAGCTGCCATCCATCTCCATTGATTACGGGGTCATGGAGCACAGCCGGGAAATCCTCATGGTGGCCGGAGAATTCGGCTGGGATGATCTGGGCAGCTGGGGAGCATTGGACAGGATCGTACCCGGCGATGAACGCGGCATGAAGGTAAGAGGCAACTTTGTGGGATACGACAACGACAACTGTCTGGTCTATGGAGACGGCGGACTGACCGCTGTGCTGGGCGTCCGTGATTTGGTCATTGTTCGTTCGGGCGATGTCGTGATGGTATGCCCGAAAGACCGGGCTCAGGAGGTGCGGAAACTCGTCGAACTTTGTAAGAACAACAAGTTGGAAAAATATCTCTAGCGGTTTATGGAGGTGCCCTATGGCCTATATGGATCAATACAGGCGGTGGTGTGAATATTCAGGGATGGAAGCCGACCTCGTACAAGAGCTGAAAGCCATCGAGAATCAGCAGGAAGAGATCAAAGCGTGCTTTTTGCGGCCGTTGACTTTCGGCACTGGCGGAATCAGGGGCAGAATGGGGGCGGGGCCAGGCAGAATCAATATTTACACAATACGCAAAGTCTCCTTGGGTTTCGCCAGATATCTGAAAGCAGCGAACCCGCTCTGCCCTGAAATGTCTGTATGCATTGCCTACGATACCCGAAGAAATTCGCGCCGTTTTGCCATGGAAACCGCTGGGGTCCTGGCTTGTGAAGGCATTCGGAGCTGGCTGTACCGGCAGCCTGCGCCAACGCCCATGCTTTCCTATGCCGTCAGGGCAATGGGCTCAAATGCCGGGGTCGTGATCACCGCCAGCCATAACCCGCCTTCAGACAACGGCTATAAGGCATATGGTTCTGACGGCAGTCAAATCACGGATCAAACCGCGGCCGCCGTAACGGCTCAGATTTCAGCCGTAAACGACGAATTGGGCATCCCGGTTATGGAAATCACGGAGGCTGAGGCCAAGGGCTTGGTCCAATGGATCACACCGGCTGTTGAGGAAGATTATCTGAATAAGGTTTGCGGGATCAGTCTCCGGGAAGAGGGCCGAAGGAAAGATATCCTGCCGCTTCGAATTGTTTATACTCCGCTGCATGGGACGGGCGTCTGTTATGGACCGGAAATTCTAAAACGAATCGGCGTTCAGCATATATTTACGGTGCCGGACCAAATGATTATGGATCCGGACTGTCCGACGGTGGATTATCCGAATCCTGAAAACTGGGATGTCTTTCATTTGGCGGTTCAAATAGGACAAAGAGAGGAAGCGGACCTTTTGCTGGCAACGGATTTGGACGGAGACCGGCTGGGGGTTGCTGTTCGGAATCGTGATGGGAGCTACACCCTTCTTACAGGGAATCAATTAGGGTGTTTGCTGCTGGATTATATTTTATCCCAGAGAAGCGGAAAGGAGTCCATCCCGGAAAATGGCATGGTGGTTCAGACCATTGTGACCTCTGGATTGGGAAAGGCTATTGCTTCAGGCTACGGCGTCGAAACGGTTGAAACGCTGACGGGTTTCAAATACATTGGCGAGGCCATCAAAGAACGAGCCGATACGCAAAAGAATGCCTTCCTGTTCGGATACGAGGAGAGCGGTGGTTTTTTGGCCGCCGATTTTGTCCGGGACAAGGACGCGTTCCAGGCGATCCTTCTGACGGTTGAAGCTGCAGCATACTACAGAAGCCAAGGATGCACTTTTCTGGATGTGCTGGATGGCCTTTATGCCCGTTATGGCTATTTTTTGGAGGAACAAATCAAGGTTGATTTTTCCCGGAGCGACAATGATTCGGCGGAAAAAATGATGCACAGCCTGCGGCGGGACGGTCTGAAAATGCTTGGGGATAGTCCGGTAGTCGTTTTATATGATTACTTGCATCATATTGAAAAACATTTCTTTGAAGGAACCGTCCATCAAATTGTTTTGCCGTCCAGCAATGTCTTGAAATATGTTGCGCAGGATGGTTCATGGGTATGCATCCGACCTTCGGGAACAGAACCGAAGATAAAAATCTATCTTGCGGTGGTGGGCACCGGCCCAGAGGACGCATTGAAGCGGATCATGAAGTTGAGGGATGATGTCGAAAAGCGGATCAGTAAGGTAACGAAGTGATTGCGGAAAATCCCAGAGAAACATCGATATTGGCGAAAAAGAGTGAAAAATTCAAGGCGTGGAGGAAGGGTCAAGGAACGGCCTGAAAGTCGTAGATGTCAAAGAAGCGGGTTGCCCAGAATCCTGCGTATTGTCAACAAAGTATCCTTGGTGATAAAATTAAGACAGAAAAGTCTGAAAAAGGGCATCAAAATACAATGCGAAAGGGGTGGCACCATTGATTAAGAAGAACTTGGTGATCAACGGGATTCTCCGCACTGTGATTGTTGACGGGGAAGCCAGTTTAGCTTCGGTGCTCCGGGAACAGCTCCACCTGACAGGGACGAAGGTCGGCTGCGGCAAAGGCCAATGCGGTGCTTGTTCCGTCATTCTCAATGGTAAAGTGATCCGGTCCTGCGTGACCAAAATGAGCCGCGTCGACGATGAAGCTCAGATCACAACCATCGAGGGCGTCGGGACCAAGGACGGTCTGCATCCTGTCCAGCTGGCCTGGATGGTCCATGGCGGCGCCCAATGCGGCTTCTGTACGCCGGGCTTCATTGTTTCGGCGAAAGCCCTGCTGGACCAGAACAACAACCCCACCCGGGAAGAGGTGCGGGACTGGTTTCAGAAACACCGGAACGCTTGCCGCTGCACCGGTTACAAACCTCTGACCGA
>CALMWJ010000204.1 GCA_937873525.1 uncultured Peptococcaceae bacterium
TTAATGTATGAAGCATTAAAAGCGAATGGCAACGAAAATGCAGCATTGATCATCGTCCCTGGAGTTGGCCATTTTTATGAAGTGTATGCTTTTAATGGCTATTTAACCTCTGAAGTCGCAAATCATATCATCAATTGGTTACAAAAGACATTATAACTTGATCAAAACACTTTGCTCATAATTCAAAATCCTGAATAATCAGTTCAGAATTATGACAAATTCTTCAGTATTGATATTTCAGAGTTAAGTTCACCCCTTTCGTTAAATCGTGTAATGCACGGATTCGAAAAGGGGTGACTTTTTTTATGATCATTTTATAATATTTATGGCGGGCTGTCCCGACAGTGCAATATATTCGAATCTTCTGATTCTTTATGCTACAATAGAATCAAATTCCCCCACGCGAGGAGGATGAAACCATGGCCATTTTCAAATTGCCGGTGGATCAACGGGTCATCGACATCGACTCCAGGCGCTTTGCCTCGGTGGAAAAAGCCATCGTGGAGCTGATCACCAACAGCGACGACAGCTACAGCCGCATGGAGCAGGCGGAAATTCCAGTCAGCGGCGCCATGACCGTCCGCTACGAACGCCACCAAAGCGGCGCCGTGCTCATCGTTGCCGACCAGGCGGAAGGCATGTCCTTCGAACAGCTTCATTCCGTCCTCTCCTATGGCGGTGCCTACAGCCAGATGGCCCGGGGGATCGCTGGCGGCCGCGGCTACTTTGGCCGGGGCCTGAAGCAGGCCATCTACGGCCTGGGCCATGGCTGGATCGAAACCATTTACAAGGGCCGCTTCGGCCGGGTCGATCTGTTTACCGACGAAAACGGCGCGTATCTGTTTGATGACGGGGACCAGGACCGGGCCGCCCAGGAAAAGGACTACGCCCGCCTGGGCATTCCGGCCGAGGGCAACGGCACCCAGGTGACCATTGTCATCGAAAATCCCCAGACCACCATCCCCTATTTCAACTCCCTCGTCTTCTCCATCTCCAACAACATCTATCTGCGCGACGTCCTGCGGCGGCGGCAGGTCAGCATCGTCAATCTGAATAAAGCCAAAAGCCGGCAAACCCCGTTGCCCCTGGCCTATGAAGAGCCCCAGTCCCAGCTGCTGCTGGGCCCGGATGCGCCCGGTACGTTCACTTATCAAGGGGGGCAGTATTCCTTCGATTTGACCTTGAAAAAAGCCCTGGACGCGGATCTGGTGCTGAAGGGCGACGAACGGACCAACGGCCTGCTGGTGGTCTCCGGCACCGCCGTTTTCGATTGCCAGTTTTTCCGTTATGAAAACCAGCTGGGCACCGAATATCTATTCGGCGCCGTCCATTGCCCGGGTCTGGCCGCCATGCTGGCCAGCGGCAAGCCCGTCATCAGCGATGAACGGGAAGGTCTCAATATGAAGGATCCCTTTGTGGCGGCCTTCGGCGAAGCGGTGAGCGGCATGATCTCCAGCTATGTCAAAAATGAGCAGATTCGACTCAGCCATGTGGATTACGCCAAAACTTCCATGCGCACCGGGAACATGATCAAGCAGGTCCTGCAGCGGATGAACCAGATCGCCTTCGAGGATTTGGGCATCATCATGCCACCAGGCCCCGGCACTGGCCGCTATGGCCAATACGACACCGGGAGGCCCGCCGTCCTTCGTTTCACGACGCCCTTCTATTACCGGAAGGTCGATCACCTCTTTCATGTCCGGATGCTCGCAGACCGCAATCAAATCCAGGACCATGAGCTGCTTTCCATTAATTATCATGTGCCGGAAAGCATTCGGATCGACCCCGATATCACAGGCTTGATGGTGGCGGACCTGCCGGAAGACGGCCATCTGGAATGGACGGTCACCGGCAGCCAGATCGGCGCCAAGGGAACCATCGAGGTGGTCTCCGGGGATTACCGGGCTTCCGCGGAAATCGTCATTGCGGAAAACGCCTCGGGAACAGGCTTCGGCAATGTGTCCAGCAAGCCCAGCGTCCCCTGGAATATGGACAATTCCATCGACGTCTTTGCCGGCTATGAGCTTCGCAATCTGGACAATGACCTGGACCGGGCGGTGTATCTGCCGGAGGAGCGCCTGATCATCATCAATACGGAAGCGCCCACGGTGCGGCTTTACGTCAACGGCCAGGGCCATTTCAAGGATGGGGCCCGCCTGCTGCTGGCGGAGCTGCTGCTGGACGTGATCACCGACGAGCTGGCTCGCAAGTATGTGGACCGGACCACCCAAAAGGGGCAGCCGGAGGCCTACAAGCAGGCCAAGCTGGATCTGGTCCGACGCTACGGCTTGGAGATCCATTCGATTTTGTTGGGGGAATGATCAGGCGAAACCCTGGGCCACCTTTGGAAACCTATTCAATAACGCTGAGCGTTTCAGCGATTTCGCCTTGCATTGATTTATTGCATTTGTTTTGCTTTATAATAAATGGTCGTGGGATATATTGGATTGCGGGAGAATGCTATGAAGAAAAAATTGGGGATCATTACCTTTACGAATCGAGCAGGCGCAGAGTATAAAAAGTGTCTGCAGCCTATTTTGGGAGATCAAATTGAAATTGTCACATTGACATTTGGGGAGGATATAACCCATAAGCTTCAAGATTTTTCAGTGATTTTGACCACAACAACATCACAGTATGAATTTATTAAAAGATTTATAGACATGAATGTGAAAGTCATCATCTCAAAGCTGACAATTTCTTTAGAAACATACATGAAGCTGAAAGCACTGGATACCCATGATCCTAAAATGATCGTTAGCGTGAATCTTGACATGTGCCTGGAAACGATGACACTGTTTTATCAGCTAGGCTTAACAGGCTTGAAACTTATACCTGTTTACCCCACTGTGGAGGAAATTCCTGATTTAAGCTGCGCCATTACAGTGGATCAAAGGCACTTAGTTCCGACAAATGTGAAAAACGTTATTGATATCGGCAACCGCTTGCTCAGCAAAACAACGATCGTCGAAATCGCAGTCAGCCTCGGGATAGAAGAGGAATTGTCCCAAAGACATACCAAGGAGTATTTTTCAACACTCGTCCCGTATAATGAGGGCGTTGAATACTTGATGTCAGAGTCGAATCAAGTCAAAAATCGATTAAACGCCTTGCTTTTACTCATGGAAAAAGGGCTAATCGGTATAAACAATAACTATATTATAGAAACATGTAACGACATCGCCATTGAAACGCTCGGATTAACGGATGGTCACATAGGTCAAAATGCAAAGAAAATATTTCCCTTGCTGCCTTTCGAAAACATTATCAAAAGCGGCAAGGTTATTAATGCTTCAATTATTGAAATCAATAATAAGGCTATCGTATATTCTATGTACCCTATTATGAACAATGCTTCCAATACTGGAGCCGTTGAAGGGGCCTATTGTATATTTCAAAGTTTTGAATCTCAGGAAAACGAACAAAACCTTCTGAGACTCCAATTGGTCAATAAAGGCCATATTGCAAAGCATTCGGTTCATAACATTATTGGCAATAATCCTAAAATCCTCGAAATCAAAGATACCATAATCCGGATGGGGAATTCTCATTCATCCGTTTTGATTACCGGCGAAACCGGCACCGGAAAAGAACTCGTCGCACAAGCCATCCATAATGCCTCCCCGATCCGCAGCAAACAATTTGTGGCTATTAACTGTGCCGCCATTTGTCCAGAATTGCTCGAAAGCGAACTCTTTGGATATGAGAGCGGTGCGTTCACAGGCGCTTCAAAAGGCGGTAAAACCGGGATATTCGAGCTTGCGCACAAAGGGACATTATTTCTGGATGAAATTGGGGAGATGCCCACCTCATTGCAAGCACGGTTGCTGCGGGTAATCCAGGAAAAAGAAGTCATGCGTGTGGGGGGAAACAAGATCATTAAGATCGATGTACGAATTATTGCTGCGACAAACAAAGATTTATTTTCCAGAGTACGGAATGGAGAGTTTAGGGCGGATTTATTTTATCGCTTAAATGTTTTACCGATTCATATCCCTCCGCTGAGAGAGAGAAAATCCGACATAAAGCTATTTGTCGAATATTTTAAAAACAAAATGAAGAGTACTTTTAATTTATCCGAAGAAGTTGAAGATTTTTTATATAACTATGATTGGAACGGCAATATCAGGGAGCTTGAGAATACGATTGAGTATTTCGATAATCT
>CALMWJ010000205.1 GCA_937873525.1 uncultured Peptococcaceae bacterium
TTGCACGTGAACTTGGTTGTAAGGGTATCACGATTTACCGTTACAACAGCAGGGCCTTTCGCCTTATATTGCTGGATAACCATGATGGTTTGTGCAGGAGCGGTCGCGGCGGCAATTGCTCCAAGAAGAATCGACAGTTTAAGATTGAAGCCGAGCACCGCAAGGGCAAATATGACCATGATCACCGCCCCGAAAGCTTCCGTTGTGGCAATGATGATAGGCGTTGCTCCGACTTGCTTGAAATAGCTAAGCTTAAATTCGGCACCTACGGAAAAAGCAATAAAGCCAAGGGCCATTTCGGACACAACGGAAAAATTATCGACCATATTCTGCGGGAGGATATTCATGATACAGGGACCGATGACCAAGCCGGCAACTAAGTATCCTGTAACATTGGGCAGTCTGACCAATTTGCCCAGTCTCCCGAACAATAGTCCGCATACCATAATGATGGCAACATCCAAGATGATCTTATATTCCATGGTTTGGCAGCCCCTTTACAAAATCGACCGGTATGCTGAAGATGATCCCTGTATCTTCATTGCAAATGTTTCCTACGACCTTTTCAATCGATTCAACGACGATTCCCAACTGATCATCTTTAATAACCAAAAGAATCGTATGGCTTTTTGATCGTTCAGGATTCAATAAGGTTCGAATGGATCCAATAAAGGGAATATCATCCCCGTCATAGTTGGTAAGGACTCTTGCCATACCAGTACTATGCAAAATTGTGGCGCCGCTGATGCCATCCCGAGCAAATTCGGTTAGCAGCGCTTCAAGCTTTTCCTTCTGATTTAAGACGAATACGACGAGTCTCATTTTATCATCTCCTTACTTATAGCATTGCGACCAAATGGATGTGTTCTATAATACGCCTCAATAAATGGAAAATCAAGGGAGGACATTTAGGCTTTTTGGTATAGATTTGAGGATTGCAATTCATACCATTGCGTTCCAGATGCAATTCCTGTATTCGTTGAGCTGATTTGTAATGGAAACGATCCGACGATATAATTTAATAAATGATCAAAAAAAACAGCGTCTTTGAGACGCTGCTAAATTTCGAAGAATGGCTCTATATATAGAAAGAATGGTGCCCGAGACCGGGGTCGAACCGGTACGAGGTTTAACCCTCGCAGGATTTTAAGTCCTGTGCGTCTGCCTGTTCCGCCACTCGGGCCGGCTGTTCTAAAGAACGAACCATAAAAAATCATAATATGAAACAGATGGAAAGTCAATGTATATTTGTCATGCTGCCGTGAAAGCCAGGCTTTGTGTTTGTGCAGTTCGGAACAAACTGCCATTGCAAATAAGCTCATAAAAAGTTAAAATGAATAGATGCAAAATAAAACCAACAAGATCAACACAGGAGGATTTATTTATGGAAAAAAAACGCGTGATCGTGACCGTTATCGGTGAAGATAGAGTTGGCATCATTGCCGCCGTCGCGGAAGTCTTGGCAAAATACCAAGTCAACATCCTGGATATCAGCCAAACGATCCTTCAGGATTTCTTTACCATGATGATGATCGTCGACATTTCGAAAAGCACCGTCAGCCTTCAGGCCCTGCAGGACATCCTGAAGACCCTGGGAGAACAGATCGGGATGCAGATCCATGCGCAGCATGAAGACATATTCCGCTTTATGCACCGAATCTAATTCAGAGCATTCATAACAAAGTCAAGGAGGTAACGCAGGATGGCGTTGAATTATTCAGCAGAAGAAATCATGCAGACCATCCGAATGGTCCAGGCGGAAAACCTGGACATCCGGACGATCACCATGGGCATCAGTCTGCGGGACTGCTGTCATGAAGAGATGTCAGTCGCATCCCGCAAGGTTTTCGATAAAATTTGCAAAAAGGCAGAAAAACTCGTGGCAACGGGGGAAGCGATCTCCCGGGAATATGGTATTCCCATCATCAACAAAAGGATTTCTGTAACGCCGATCTCCATGATCGGCGAATCCTGCGCCAATGGCAGTTATGTGGAACTGGCTGTGGCATTGGATAAGGCAGCTCAGGAAACCGGGGTCAATTTTATCGGGGGTTTTTCCGCCCTGGTCCATAAAGGTTATACCAGCGGCGACCGTCGATTGATTGACGCGATCCCGCAAGCCATGGCGGAGACGGATAGGGTTTGCAGTTCAATCAACATCGGCACCACCAAGGCAGGCATTAATATGGACGCGGTTTGCCAGATGGGGCATGTGATTAAAAAAACCGCGGAGCTGACGAAAGATCGGGATGCCATCGGTTGCGCCAAGCTGGTGGTTTTCTGCAACGCGCCGGAAGACAATCCTTTCATGGCCGGCTCCTTCCATGGGGTCGGAGAGCCGGAAACGGTGATCAATGTGGGCGTTTCCGGCCCAGGGGTGGTTTTGGCTGCCATTCGCAACCACCCGGAGTGGGATTTCAACACCCTGGCTTCCGTTATCAAGAGAACCGCTTTTAAAATCACCCGGATGGGTGAGCTGGTGGGCCGTGAAGCCGGCCGCCGGCTGGATATGCCCTTTGGCATTGTTGACCTCTCCCTGGCCCCGACGCCGGCTATCGGCGACAGCGTTGCAGACATTCTAGAGGCGATGGGACTTGAACGGGTTGGCGGACATGGGACCACGGCAGCTTTGGCCATGCTCAATGACGCCGTTAAGAAAGGTGGCGCTATGGCGTCTTCCAACGTCGGCGGCCTTTCCGGGGCCTTCATTCCTATCAGTGAGGATGCCGGCATGATCCGAGCGGTCGAGGAAGGGGCACTTTGCCTGGATAAACTGGAAGCCATGACCTGCGTCTGTTCGGTTGGCTTGGACATGTTTGCCGTTCCCGGCGATACCACCGCGGAAGTTATTTCCGCCATCATTGCGGATGAAGCGGCCATCGGGATGATCAACAAAAAAACCACGGCGGTCCGCATCTTGCCAGTTCCCGGAAAAAAAGTCGGTGACCAGGTGGAGTTCGGCGGCCTTTTGGGCCGTGCTCCGGTCATGCCGCTGCATCCCTACGACCCGGGAATTTTCGTCAAACGGGGCGGCCGGATCCCGGCGCCGATCTGTGCATTGACCAACTGATCCCGGACAAAAAAGATGTCAGGGCAGATCCTATGATGAGGATGCGATGATCATGATGACACCGGAGGAAAAACAAAATCGGCCCGAAGCCGGCAACCTTGTGAAGCCGGCGGCTGTAACGCTCGAGGACCTTTCACCTGAAGCGGAGCAGGCTGGTTTTGAGCCCATGCCGCCGAACGCAGCATCCATGACGGATATTCAGGATATTCTGAGCCGTATGGAGCGGATCGCGATCCAGGTTGAGCAGAGCAAAATCCAGGAATATGTGAATTATTTGGATAATCCCAAGCGAGTGATCCGAATCAACTTTTTGATGGGGCTTGCCCGCGGTTTTGGTTTTGCCGTAGGCTTTGCCCTGCTTGCCGCGCTGGTGGTTTACGTGCTGCAGTGGGTAATTCGGATGAATTTACCGCTGATCAGCAAATTTGTGGCGGATATTTTCTACCTGGCCAACCAATACCTGACCCTTTACGGAAGATGAGAATGATCGATGGAGGATTGCCCCGGAAGGAGACTGACCCATGAAGGCTAGAGCCGATTTCTTTGTGCTTGCGATATTCTGGCTTGTTCTGGACCGGATCACCAAAGGCCTTGTGACAAGCAAACTATCGTTAAATCAAACCATCCCGGTGATCCAGGATTTTTTTCACATCACCTATATCCATAACCGGGGCGCCTCCTTCGGTATGCTGAAAGATCAGCGCTGGCTGTTTGTTCTTCTGACGCTGGCGGTGGTGACCGGGATCGTCTGGAGTGTCCTCAAGGAAAAGAGTATAAGCACCCCGATGCGTCTGCTGCTGGGCTTGGTCTCGGGCGGCGCTCTGGGGAATCTCATCGACCGGCTGCGTTGGGGCTTTGTCGTGGATTTTATTGATTTCAGAGGGATATGGCCATACATCTTCAATGTCGCTGATATCGGAGTCGTCGTGGGAGGCATTCTGTTTGCCTTGCTTTACCTCCGGGAAGATCAAAAAAAGGAGAGCCTTCATGACATTCACAAAACCTGATCATGAGTTTATTGTTGCAGCCGGCGACGCAGGACTGCGGGCGGATGCTTTTCTGGCCAAGGCTTTGCCGGAATTGAGCCGGACAAGGATCCAGACGCTGCTGAAGCAGGGCAGCATTCGGATCAACCAGTTGCCGTCCAAGCCCAGCGTAAAACTGGAAGAGGGAGACCAGATCCAGTGCAGCATTCCTGAACCGGAGACCCTTCAGGTCAAAGCAGAATCCATGGAGCTGGATTGTGTCTACGAAGACGGGGATATCCTTGTGATCAACAAAGCCCAAGGCGTTGTTGTGCATCCGGCCATCGGCAACCGGGAAGGAACCCTGGTCAGCGGCCTGCTGCATCACTGCGAAGACCTGTCCGGGATCAACGGGGTCATGCGGCCGGGGATCGTCCATCGCCTGGACAAGGATACTTCTGGTTTGCTTGTGGTTGCCAAAAACGATCTGGCCCACCAGTCTCTGGCAGCCCAAATCCAGGATCGCAGCATGAAACGGGAATATATTGCCTTGGTTCATGGTATTGTCGGCGAGCCGGCAGGCATCGTGGACGTGCCCATCGGCAGAGATCCTAAGGATCGTCAGCGCATGGCCGGGGTGGGAGACGGCAAACCGGCCGTGACCCATTACCGTGTGCTTGACCGGGTCGAACAGCAAACCGTCCTGTTATGCAGGCTGGAAACCGGCCGCACCCACCAGATACGGGTTCATATGGCTTATCTCGGTTACCCGGTGGTCGGAGATCCGAAATATGGCCGGCGCAAAGAAGCGCTTGCTTGGCCGGGACAAGCCCTCCACGCCTGGCACCTGCACCTGCGCCACCCAAGGAGCGGGGAGGACATGGACTTCTATGCGCCGCCGCCGCCCTTTTTTCTGAAGGTCTTAACCGACCTGGGTGCCGAAAACACCTTGAAATTACTGAAAAGCCAACAAAAGGATTCCGCATCACTGAACAAATAATTGCAGGGATGGTGTGGTTATGAGCCAGGAAAACCAAAAGGAATTTATTATCAAAGCGGTCTATTGGATGATCGTCGCAGGCCTGGTTTATGGGGCTGTCCAATATGCGTTGCCCCTGCTGACCCCGTTCATCCTGGGCTTTCTGGTGGCTTATTTGCTGAAGCCGCTGGTGGAGTTCATCGATGCAAAAACAAAATTGAACCGTAAAGTCGTTTCGATCCTGATTCTCCTGTTGTTTTACGGGATCACGGGCGCGTTGTGCTTTCTCCTGGGCGCCAGACTGCTCGTATCCTTGAAGGACTTGGTTTTCCAGCTTCCGGATTTTTACTTGATGAAGGTCCAGCCAGCCTTTATCCAGCTGTTCAGAAATTTTGCCGAGCTGGTGCAGCATGTGGATCCGGGGCTGCAAACCGGTTTGGAGACCTTGACGGAAAGCATTTCCCAATCCTTCAGAAGTCTGATCAGCAGTATGTCGGCATTCATCATGGAAGGGATCACCAATGCCGCCAGCTCGGTGCCCGTATTTTTGATCGGCTTTGTCTTTGCCATTGTGGCATCGGTGTTTTTCACCATAGACTACCACCCGATCAAGGCATTCTTTTCCCGCCAGCTCTCTCAAAAACGATTAAAGATGCTTCATAACATCAAAATCAATGTGATCGATACCCTGCTAAAATACGCAAAAGCCTACGGGATGCTGATGTCCTTGACCTTTGTGGAATTGAGCATCGGTTTTCTGCTGCTCAGGCTGAACAATGCGATTCTTCTGGCCTTGCTGATTGCTATGGTGGATATCCTGCCGGCCTTGGGTACGGGGGGGGTTTTAGTGCCCTGGATCATCATTGAATTTATCCTCGGGAACACCGGTTTTTCCATGAAGCTGCTGATTCTCTATCTGATTGTGACAGGGATCCGCAATGTCCTGGAGCCGAAGGTGGTTGGCGAGCAAATCGGCCTTCATCCCCTTTTGACCTTAGCATGCATGTTTGTCGGCGCTCAGCTTTTCGGCTTTCTGGGCCTGCTGGGACTTCCGGTTGCTATGACCATCTTTAAGAAGCTGAATGATGAAGGTTCCATCCATGTCATAAAATAAAAAACCGGCCGATTCAGGCGATTGAAAATCTGCTTCGGAAGGAAGAGCGGCCTGTTCATGAAGGCGTTTCTGGATTACCTTAAATCTGAAATCCTCCTGGTGGTTTCTGCCCTGGCCGCCCTGGTCTCCGCATGCTTTATGAGTGCCCAGGAGTTTTTCAAACTGACGCTGCCTTTGTCTGCCGTCAGTTTTTTGGTATTGACGCTGGGAACCCTGATTGTAAAGCCCCACGCGGTGGAGCTGCGCTTCGCATACCGGGCCCGAATCGGCAGCAAAATGCAGCTGGTTCTTTTTGCGGGTCTGTTCTGCCTTTGCATAGCTTCGGTTCTTGGAGGCCTGCATTATCTTGTGACTACGACGGCGGTGGTGCTGTCCGTCTTCGCCCAGGAAAAAGCGGCCTTGCTGATCGGGACCAATCTAGGGGCCTTGGGAATCCTTTTGTTTTTGCGCTCCGATATCCTCATTCCCCCAGGAAAGCGGTGATTTCCTGTTCG
>CALMWJ010000206.1 GCA_937873525.1 uncultured Peptococcaceae bacterium
ACGACTTGATGGTCATGAGAAAGCTGCTGCGCCAAGATCTTGTCGAAAACCACTTCCCCTGCGTTATCGCCGATGATCAGAATTTGCTTGGCCTTGGATAGGTCTTGTGCAAAATCCTCGATATCACAAACCGCAAAGGGCTTTTCCAATTCCCCCGCAAGGCACGCCTTGATGTCAAGGTCTTTCAGCAAAGCGGAGTCCAGCACATTTCCCGTTGCAGCCACCTTGAGCGCCCCGTGAAGGGGATCTCTTTTCCCGGCAACAAAACGGTGCAGCACCGGTTCAAGCTGAAGCGCTGCCGCAATATCCCGCGCCTTCATTTTAGCATACGGGTCTTCGATGCATGTACGGCGTTTTACAACGGAATGCATTGCTCCGCACAATTTGGGCGCGCAGCTGTAAGCTCGGTATTTCGAAAGCAGCTCCATGGCTTCGTCCATGATTTGAGCCTGGATCATTTCTTCGTCTGTGGCCATGGCCGCAGCCTCCAGCACCTGGCGAAGCATACAGGGCAAACAATCTAAAAAAAGTCTCATCGCGTTTCTCCTGGTTTAAGCAGACAGGGATTGCCGCTTTGGGCAGAGACCTGCTTGCTGATTTACGATTCGCAGCCGCATCGGTTGGACAGTCTGATGTCCATAATAAAGGCGCCGCGATCTTTCATGCTGAGATAAATCGTTTCAATAAGCTCCAGAACCTTGCGATCATCCCCCTTGACGACCGTGGACAGGTCGCCGATGTCGTATTCAAGCCCTGAATCCTTGATGATTCGAAGAACCTGCCTGATGCCATCCAGATAATCCGGGGTACCGATGGGCGCAAAGGCGATCTGGCAGGCAGCCATGCTTTCTCCAAGACGCATAAAGAACCCTCCTTAATGTGCTTTTTTGCTGAGCATGATCAACATGGCTAAAGCGATTCCTGATAAAAAGGCGATATAGGAGTGTTCTTTTTCATGTTCTCTCGCAGCCGGCAGCAAATGAGCGGCAGAAACATAGATCAAAACACCAACAACAAACCCCAGCGCCAAACCCAGCAGTGCAGGGTTCAATTTTCTGATCAAAGGATAGGCCGCAAATGCCCCGACCGGCGTGGTCAGCGCGGCAACAAGAAAAGCATAGAGCATCGCTTTTCGTTCGCTGACGCCTCCTTTGAGCAATACGGTAAACGTAATGACGCCTTCAGCAAATTCATGGACGACCAGCCCAATGCCTGCCAACAGCCCGGTAACCATACTCACGCTGAAGGTCACGCAATAAATGATGCCATCCATAAAGGAATGGATGCCGATCCCTTCAATGGCAATGATCCCGAAAGCCAGTTCCTCCTGCTTGGTTTTATATCGTATCCATCGGTTGCTGAAAAACATAAAGATGAAACCGGCCAAGGCTGCAACACCGGCATTCGGGTTCTTCGCCAGAGCCTCCGGAAAAGCCAGGATCAATGGAGAAGAAATCAGCATGCCGGCTGCGAAACACATAAAGTACTCCTTGTTCTTCTCAGCCCAGTCTCTATATTTATAAATCATATAAATCCCGGCGGTATTTACCGCCATAGCGCTTAAAGCAAAGAGCGCGATCCATTGGAATGGGCTTGATCTCTCCATGTCCATGTACTCCTTTATCGCTCCGGGCTGTCAAATCACCAATTCTTCATTCAATTGTTTGCAGTTGGTGGCAATGGCGTTCATCGCTGCCGCGTTGATCGGATAGGACACGGGCGACGATGAAACCAGCGGGTGGGTTGCCGTCTGGAAGGTGTTCAGTTCTGTAGCGGTAATGTCTTTCTGGATGGCCAGGCTCAAAATATTGATCATTTCGGCGACCGTATTGCCGCCAGAAACCTGGGCGCCCAGGAGGATGCCGGAACACCTGGAGAAGATCAGTTTCAGGTTGACTTCCTGGGCATCGGGCAGTGATCCGGGATGCCGGTCCATGGTCTTGGCCTCGCCAATCATGATGCAAAAGCCCTCCTGGCGGGCTCTTGCCTCTGTGAGGCCTGCCGCCGCGAAGGTTTTCCCGAACACCTTGGTTGAAAAAGCGCTGATGGTCCCCTTATTGGCCCGGATCAGTCTCAAATGGAAGGCATTGCAGCCTGCGATTTTAGCCTCCATGGTGGCCGTCGACGCTAAAAGAACCGGGACGTCTTTGCCCGTGAAAAAGCATTTCTTCTCTGCGCAATCGCCCACCGCAAAGATATCCGGGTCGCTGGTCCTCATATATTGATCCACCACGATGGCACCTTTCCCATTGACCTCCAGGCCGCTGCTCTTGGCCAAAGCGCCGTTGGGCAGCACACCCAGGCCCAGGATCACCAAATCGGCCGGTATCGCTTCTCCACTCTCTAGTTCCACCGCCGTCACAGCTTTTTCTCCCAAGAACCGTTTCACTTTGGTGCCGGTCATCACCTGGATACCATGGACGCTCAGCAGCCTTTCCAAATCATCCGTATACTTCTTATCGAAAGCCTGCCACAAGCAGGAATCTGCCATTTCGATCAGCGTGACTTCTTTGCCCAAAGCCCTGATTTGCTCTGCAAACTCGACGCCGATAAAACCGCCGCCGATCACCGCAACTTTCTGGGCATTTTCCAGTTTTGCCAAAATATGATTCAGGTATTCTTCGTTTTTCTTCACAGGAAATACGTTGTCCAAATCATACCCCTCAATGAACGTGGGTATGATCGGCAGGGATCCGGTGGCGATGATCAGCTTCTTGTAGCTGACAGGACCATTCTCCTGGGTGTTGACCACCTTTTCTTTTCGGTTGATTTCAACCGCACGGTCGATCATCAGACGAATGTTGGCCTCCAGCAAACCCGCGTCCGGGATCATATTTTTCTTCGTATCGTGCAGAGTGCCAAAGATGTAGGGAATTCCGCAGGGAACCATGACGGTCTTGGTTTCACGGATCAGCATGA
>CALMWJ010000207.1 GCA_937873525.1 uncultured Peptococcaceae bacterium
CGCAGCGTTTTGCGGCGCCGGACCCTGCTTCAATATCAAAAGGAGACCCGAAGGTCTCCTTTTTTGATGCTTCCATCGGTTGAGCGGTCTCTGCCATTAGCCTGACCGCAACCCGGCCATCCCTGCGGACCGACGGGTCAGTCATGAATTGAACTGCCGCCGATAAACTCCCGCAGGATCGAGTTCAATGGAACTGCCGCGTCATCGATTTCCGGATAATAGGAAAGCATCCTCAATAAACGCTGGGCATCGGCATATTGGGAAACCGCCGGCGTCACCTGCTGCAGCAGCGGCGTTGCATACTTTTTGAAAATCGAGGTTTCATAGAGCAGGGCGGAGTTGAACATGGCGTCGCAATCCTCCTGGAAAGGGAAGATGTATTTTTCCTCCCCCCGGCGAACCGAAGGCCATTGAACAAGGGTCTCTTTCGCTGTTTTGGCCCTGTATTGGGCGTCGCGAACCAATCGCCGCAGCAGGCGGGCGTCGCTGGTGGACACCCGGTTGTAGGAGTCGATGTCGATCTGCACCAGGGAACTGATGTAGATCTTGAATTTCATGGCCCGGTTGATGGCGGGCGTCAGGGCATCGTTCAAGGCATGGATCCCTTCCACGATGACCGGATGCCCCGGCTCCAGCTGCAGGGTCCGGGCGTCTGCCAGACGGCAGCCATTTTTGAAGTCAAAACAGGGTGCCTTGATCGGCTTTCCTTCGATGAGGTCCTTCAGGTTGCTGTTGAATGTTTCAATGTCGATGGCCTTCAGGGATTCAAAGTCGTACCCGCCATTTTCATCCCGGGGCGTATCCGACCGGTTGATGAAATAATCGTCGGTGGACAGCGTCACCGGACGAAGCCCCAAAACCCGAAGCTGGATCGCCAATCGATAGCAAAAGGTGGTTTTCCCCGAGGATGACGGACCGGCAATCAGAATCAGGCGCAAACGGTCCCGGTCTTCATAAATCTGGTCCGCCAGATTTGCAATGTATTTTTCCTGCAGGGCTTCCGATACATGGATCAGCTGTTTAACCTCTTGCGGGCCTTTTTTCGCCACCTGGTGCAATCCCAAGGCGTTGTAGACGTTCAAGGTCCGGGTCCAGTGTTTGGTTTCCTTGACGACGCTGACCAGCTTCGGCACTTCCGCCAAAGGGGCCAGGACACCGGGGGCTTTATAATCGGGGAAACGAATCAGAAAGCCGCTCTCAAAGGGCGTCAGCCCGAACAAATGGAGGCAGCCGGCACTGGGGGCCAGGACATGAAAAGAATGGAAGACTTGGTCGGACATGCGGTAGAGCCGGATTTTTTTCATGCCGATGCTGGTGAGCAGACTGGCCGCTTCGCTAAAGCCGCCCTGCTCCAAAATGGGAATGGCTTCCTTGGCAGGCAGGATGCTTCTCACAATGGGCTCATCCGCTGCGATCAGCTCACGCATCTGTTCCTGGATCAGCTCCAAGGTCCTCTCAGAGGGTCTGGCAACCCCAGGAAATTCACAATAACAGTGCTGGCCAAAGGCCTGATTGACGTGGAGGGTCCACTGAGGAAACAACTCCCTGGAAACATGCGCCAGCAGCATGATCATGCTTTGTTTATAAATCGACATACCATAATAGGAAGACATGTCCAGCCAGTCCACATGGCCTTCCTCTTCGATTTCCGTATCCAGATCAACCACCAGGTTGTTGTAACGGGCGCCGATGATCGGCAAGCCGCGCTTGCCTTTGTACGCTTCCGCCAGCGTCCGGAGCTTGGTTCCCTTTTTGATCCGTCGGGCATCCTTGGATTTTAAAGCGGGATCGGATATTGTGATTTGAACCATCGCGGTCCCTCCTGACATTATAAAAGTATTAGGGTCATTATACCATGGCGTTGTTGCCATATCCAAAGGTTTATTCCGGCACCGGTTCGGCTCCCGAGCCATTTTGGGGAATCAGGAGGATGGCCAGCATGGCGGTCAGTGCGACGAGAACACCAAAATAAAAGGCGTCCCTCTGCGCCGCCAAATAAACGGCATGGCCCGGTAGACCGACTGTTCCCGAATAATGGGCTGTCCTCAGCGCAACGATCATGCCGCCCAAAGCCACGCCCAGGGATTGTCCCAGGTTCCGCACGGTGGCCACCATGCCGGAGGCAACCCCCATATGCTCTTTGGCAACCGAGGCGTAAATTGCGGTGTTAATAGCCGAGACACTGTACCCATTTCCACTGCCGAAAAAGGCCAGCGCAATAAGGATGAAGGGCAAGGAGGACCCTTCGCCCAAACCGCTCATGAGAATGCTCCCCAAAGCCACGGAACCCAGTCCCAGCAACGCCGGCTGGCGGCTGCCGACCCGGTCGGTCATTCGTCCGCCCAAGGGGGAGGACAGCATCATGATCAGCGGCGTAGCCAGCATGATCATCCCGGACTTATCCTGGGTCATACGCAGCACATTGACCAGGAAAAACGGCATGAGGAAGGTGGTCATCATCTGGGCAATGTATGAACAAAGGCACGCCAGGATCGGCAGAGAGAACCTTCTGCTGCGGAAAAGCTCCAGCTCCATCATCGGATTTTGGCATCGGCGTTCGAGGGGGGTGAAAAGCAGCAAACAAGCTAAGGAGAACAGCAGGGTCCCCAGGAATTGGACGGAGGCCACACCCCAATCCTCCACATAATTGATGGCGACCGAAAGGGATACGATCATCAGCCCAAAAACCACGGCGCCCGCCCAGTCCATTTTTACCGGGGCTTTTGTATAGGTTTCGCGGGTTTTCATATAGCGCATTGAAACGATGATTCCGGCCAGACTGAAGGGAATGTTGACATAAAACAGCGCGTGCCAGCTGAAATAGGTCAGCAGCCATCCCCCAACGGTAGGGCCGACCGCCAGTCCGAGCGATACAAAGATCGAGTTGATGCCCAGCGCCTTCCCCCGTTCCTTGGGCCCAAAGGTTTTGCTGACGATGGCATGGGTAATGGAAACCACCATGCTGCCGCCCACCGCCTGCAGACACCGGAACAGGATCAGCAGCGGAAGATTAACGGAGAGCAACGGCAGCAGCAGGGACATCAAAGAAAAGATGGCAAAGCCGCCCACAAACAATCGTTTATAACCATGGAGATCGCCCAATCGGCCAAAGACCAGAAGCGAGCAGCTTAAGGTCAGCATGTAAATCAAGGATAACCAGCTGATGGCGCTCATGGAGACACCGAATTCGATGGCCATGCCGGGGAGCGCAAGGTTAATGCTGCTGGTTGTAAAGGTTGCGATGAAATTCGCCAGGCCGGTGACGGCAAAGACCATCCACTTATCTTCAACGATGATTTTTCTCATAATGCTCTGACCCTCCTATGGCAACTCGCTCATATGACTATTTTAGCCTCTTTGGGGGGAAGTGTGAAGGGCAGGGACGGTGACTTTTTGCGGTCGCCC
>CALMWJ010000208.1 GCA_937873525.1 uncultured Peptococcaceae bacterium
CCCTTGGGAAAGGCCTTCTGAAAAGCCTTCAGGATGGGGTAATGCAGCAGCACCCCCAGCTTCGGCGGCTTGAAAATCACCACATTGCCCATGATCAGGGCCGGGATCAGGGTGGTCAAGGTTTCATTCAAAGGATAATTGAAAGGGCCCATGCACAGCACCACGCCGAAGGGCGACCGCCGGATCTGGGCCAGGATGCCCTGCTCAGAAACGAACCGGGAGGACTGCCGGTCCAGGTCCTTCAGGGCTTGAATGGTGTCCCGGATATAATCCACCGTGCGGTCAAACTCTTTGGTGGCGTCGCCCAGGGTTTTGCCGATCTCCCACATGATCCATCGGACCACCTCGCCCTTGACCTCCGCCATTTCAAAGAGGAATTTTTCCATGCACTGGATCCGCTCCTCCACCGTCATGGCCGGCCAGATGCCCCGGCCGTGGTCGTAGGCTTTCATAGAGGATTCCAGCACCTCCATGGCGGCCGCTTCCGTCATCAGCGGATAGGCGCCAATGACCTTGCGCTGCAGTTTATCTCCGGCCATTTCGCAGATGGGGGAATAGACGGTCTTGAATTCCCCGTTCCATTCCTTCATCTCGCCGTCGGCCAGGTATTCCTTCTGAATAAATTCTCCCGGCAGGTCAAAGGGGCCTGCAGAGGCTTTGACCTCTCGGAACATTTGATCGAGCGTTTCTTTCACATCCATCGGCTGCTCCTCCTTCACGTCGGCATCGCCCCAAAGGGGCCGTTGGTTCTATTATACTCGATTTGGTCCCCTCCGGTACAGCTTATCCCTCCGTCACGCCATACCCCGCCGCCCGGATCGCCTGCCGGATCTCCTCAAAATGCTGCTTATGCTTCGTCTCCATGGAAATATGCAGATAACAACCAGCAATGTCCGTGTTCTCTCCGCCCGGGTCGTGGAGCACCTTGGTCACATTGGCCCCCAGCCCGGCGATGATGGTCGAAACCTCCTTCAGCTGTCCCGGCTTGTCCAGCATCCGGATCGTCAATTCCGACCGCCGGCCCGTGGTGAGCAGCCCCCGGTGGATCACCCGGGATAAAATATTCACATCGATGTTGCCTCCCGACAGGATGGCGCACACTTTTTTGCCGCGGATGGGCAATTTATCGAAC
Organism: uncultured Peptococcaceae bacterium; assembly: GCA_937873525.1. Taxonomy (GTDB): domain Bacteria; phylum Bacillota; class Peptococcia; order DRI-13; family UBA5745; genus UBA5745. Next base: position 1,133 of record CALMWJ010000208.1, read on the forward strand.
ATCAGCGCCGCCACCCCCACCGCGCCGGCGCCCTCCGTCACCAGCTTCTGCTTTTCCATCAGGGTCAGGATCGCCGTGGCGATCTCATCATCG
>CALMWJ010000209.1 GCA_937873525.1 uncultured Peptococcaceae bacterium
AGCCGTTGACGGAACGGTTTGTCAAGCCCATGCTGAAGACTTTGTCGGCAAAGCTCCCGAGAAACCAGAAATCCGAAGCGGGACGTTTTTCGACGGCCTCCAGCGATCGGTATGAGAAGCTCAAAAAGCAGGTCTATCAGGCTGGATTGAATATCAGCGTGAATGAATACCAAGTGATTCGGCTGATCGTCATGCTGGGCGCCGCCGTTGCGGCCGCCGCAATCTCCCTGCTGATCACCAGGAACCTTTTCAAAGCCCTTATGGCCGCCGCAGTGGCGTTCTATGCCGGGTATGTGGGACTGCGCTTTCATCTGGCCTCCAGAGTCGGCCGCCGAAAAAAAGACATGGAGAAACAGCTGCCGGAGGTGCTCGACCTGCTCAGCATCAGCGTGGAGGCGGGCCTTGGCTTTGAGCAGGCGATCCTGCAGGTCATTGAGCATTTCGAAGGGCCTCTGATCGACGAACTGACCATTACTTATCGGGAAATGTCCATGGGCCGGAACCGGAGAGATGCGCTGATCATCTTCAGCGAACGCTGCGACCTGGAAGAGATCAAATCCTTTGTTGGCTCCATCGTCCAGGCGGGGCAGCTGGGGATCTCCATTAAGAATGTTTTGAGAGCCCAGTCGTCGGCCATGCGCCAGAGCCGGCGCAACAAGGTGGAGGAGAAAGCCCAGAAAATTTCGGTCAAGATCCTGATCCCCATGGTGCTCTTCATATTCCCGGTGATTTTTATTGTGCTGATGGGACCGGCGTTGATCAAGATTATCGAACAGCTAGGATGATGGAAATGATCGCAATATGCAAAGGGCTGCCGCTGGCCAATCAAATAAGAAAGGCGGACCGTTTTGGCACACGATTCCTTGGGCTGATGGGCAGGAAAGGCTTGGCAGAGGGCGAAGGGCTGCTGCTGCTGGATTGCCCGGCGATCCACTGCTTCTTCATGAGATTTCCCATCGATGTGATCTACCTGAGCAAAGAGATGAAGGTGGTCGGACTGGAGACCGTCCTTCCCTGGCGGATCGGCCATTGCTTCAAAGATGCAGCCCATGTCCTGGAGCTCCCTGCAGGCGCCAGCGAATTAAAGGTTGCAATCGGTGATCATTTGGTTTTTAATGAAAGTTGAGAATGCGCATGAGGGGGACAACTCAATGCAGGAGAAAACCGATGATCTGAATATTGTCGAAGCGTTGCGTTTGAAAACCGAGGAAAGCGACCTGGACCAGCAGCTGAAAACCCGTTTCGGCGGCTATACGAAACAGTCAGTGCTGGATTATCTCAACAATCTTCGGAAAAACCAGCAGATGACGGCGGATACCTTTAAATTAAACCTGCAGACCCTTTACAATGAGAAAGAAGCTCTGTCAAAAAACTACGAGGCGCTGCAGCAGAAGTTTGAAAGAATCGCTTCGGAAAACCAGGAACTGAAAAGCCAGCATGGGGAACTGGAAGCCCAGCTCATCCAGCAGCAAGCCGAGCTGAAGGATATCAAGGCGCGGTTCGAGCCCTTGGATGAAGAAAACCGCCGGCTTTCAGGCCAATTCGAGATCGTGCGGCAAGAGGCGGCCGCCGCCCAAGAAATGCTGACGGCCCAGACGGGGGAAGTCCGGCGGCTGGAAGATCAGATTGCTGATATGACCCGGGAATTGGAGATCAAACAAGATGAGATCCAATATTTCAAGGCCATCGAAGCGGACGGCGAGAAAGCGGCCCTTGCGGCAAAGGTCAATGCATTGAGCGAACAGCTGGCCGCCCAGACCGAAATCCTTGCAAAAGTGAATTCACAAATGGCCTTCAAGGAGCAGGCCATCGATGTGCTTCAAGAGTCAGGTTCAGCTCAGAAACAAAAGATTCAGGAACTCACGAAAACCTTGGAGGCAGGGCAGCTGCAGAACGAAAAGCTGCTTCTGGCCCAGGATGCCCTGACCCGGCAAATGCAGGAAGAATATGAAAAAAACCTGGCGATGATCAAGGCCAGGTCTGAATTGGTCATCGAGCGGCTGGTGGTCCAGCGGAAACTGGATGAGGCAAATTCCAGGATCGCTATGCTGGAACTGGAAAACAAAAAAAGCGGCGGGCCGAAGGACATGAAAAGCTCTCTGGAAGCGGGCATGTCCTCATAGCCTTGGCGGCTTGAGGGGGAGGATGACGTGTCCGGAAAAATGTTCAATGAAAGAGGTTCGGTGGCGGTGATCGTCGCCTTGTGCATGACGGTTCTGATGGGGTTTTCAGCCATCGTTGTGGATTATGGCCGGCTGATCCTTGAAAAACAGAGCCTTCAAAATGCGGTGGACGCAGCCTGTCTGGCCGGCGCCCAGGAGCTGCCGGGGGCCACGGCGGTTGCCCAATCCAGCGCCCAGACTTATTTTTCAAGCAATGGGTTTTCGACGGCAGACATCGACACCATCCAGTTTGAAAACGCCAACAAGCGGATCCGGATGACCGCCTCCAAGACGGTGGAGTATACCTTTGCGAAAATCCTCAGCGACCAGGAGCAAGCCACGGTCCAAGTAACGGCCGCAGCGGAAATCAGCAGCATTTTCGGCCCCTATGATTACGCCCTGTTTTCCGGCAGCCAGATCGATCTTTTGCAATTCACGGGCCAGAATGCCGTGGTGGGCGATGTGCATTCCAATGACAGCATCAAGAACAAGGCGGATATCATCGGCAACGTGACAGCGGTGGGCGTGATCTCCGCCGACATCAAGGCAACCGGCAGCGGCGATCGGATCGAGGGTTATACCGTCCTGGACATGCCGGACCATACGAAACTGACTCAAAATGCCACGGCCTTGAGCCTGGCGACCTTGACCTATTTTGGAGCAACCTATACGGTCAA
>CALMWJ010000210.1 GCA_937873525.1 uncultured Peptococcaceae bacterium
GAATATACAGAGAATATTTCCCTTGCCCTGGACCTGAAGATCCTGCTGAAAACCCTGGCGCTGGTCATCACCATGAAGGACAACCTGAACACAACGCCCACGGCCGGCCAAAACGAGAACCTCCGGCGGCCTTAGCCGCAGCCTTGGTGAAAAAACGCAAAGAAGCAGGTGCAAAGCCCATGCCCTTGAAATTTCTTTACATCACCAACCATGCCGAGGTGGCCCGGATCGCGGAGGCCTGCGGGGTGGAATATATTGTGGTGGACCTGGAGATCCTCGGCAAAGAGGAACGGCAGCGCAACCGCAGCAGCGTGATCTCCCGCCACACCCTGGAGGACGTGCGGCGGATCCGCGGCGCCCTGAACCAGGCCAAGCTTCTGGTGCGAGTCAACCCCATCCACGAGCGTTCCCGGGAAGAGGTGGACCAGGTCATTGCCTCCGGGGCGGACATGGTCATGCTGCCCTATTTCAAAACCCCTGGAGAGGTGGAAGCCTTCCTGAGCTATGTGGGCGGCCGGGCGGTTACCTGCCTGCTGTGGGAAACGGTGGAGGCAGTGGCGCATATCGAAGAAATCCTGGCCCTGCCGGGAATCGACCGCATCCACATCGGTCTCAATGACCTGCACATCGGCCGCGGGATGCGATTTATGTTTGAGCTGCTCGGCGACGGCACGGTAGAGAGACTTTGCCATCGCTTCCGGGCTGCCGGCATCCCCTACGGCTTTGGCGGCATCGCCCGCATCGGCCAGGGGGACCTGCCTGCAGAGCACATTATTGCCGAGCATGTCCGGCTGGGCTCCGATATGGTGATCCTTTCCAGGAGCTTTTTCACCCTCCGCGCCGGCAACGCCATGGAAGCCTGCATGGAGGAATTCCGGCAAGGGGTGGAGGCCATCCGGGCTTATGAAAAAATCCTTGAAACCAGGGACGCCGCCTTTTTTGAAGAAAACCAGAAGATCGTCCAAGAGAAGGTGGCGGCCATCGTCGATAAAATCCGCAAACGGGAGGAGGGTGAGCGATGATATTGCTGATGACGGGCGCTTTGCACCTGACAAAGGACCAGCTTGAACTCATCGAAGCCCTGGGCTACCGGATCCTTTGGATGCAGGCGGAGCGAGGACCTTTGCCGGAAGGGGCTGAGGAGGCGGAGGCGGTGGTCTGCAACAGTCTCTTCCAGCACCATGACTTGAACCTTTTCCCGAAGCTGAAATTCATTCAAGCGACGAGCACAGGCCTGGACCGCATCCCCCAGGAAAGGGTCCGGGAACGAGGCATCCGCCTGGAAAACGCTGCAGGCATCTACAGCGTCCCGGTGGCGGAATGGACGGTCCTGAAGATCCTGGAGCTGTACAAGCGCTCCAGGGAATTTTACAGAGCGCAAAGCGACCGGCAATGGAAAAAGCAATACCTGCTGCCAGAGCTGGCCGGAAAGAGGGCGCTGATCCTGGGCTTTGGCGGCATCGGCCAGGAAATCGCCCGGCGGCTGAAAGCCTTCGGGGTGCAAGTGATGGCCATAAAGAAGCATCCGGCAAGCGGCGCGGACCTTGACCTGGCAGAATCGGTGCATGGCATCGAAGAAATCGACGCGCTTCTGCCGGCCTGCGACCTTCTGATCCTGGCCCTGCCCTATGAGGAGGCAACCCATCATCTGATCAACGCCGAACGGCTGGGGCGGATGAAGGAGGACAGCGTCCTGGTCAATGTGGCCCGGGGCGGCGTCCTTGATGAACCAGCTCTGGTCAAGGCTCTGGACCGGGGCAAATTGCTGGGGGCGGCCCTGGATGTGTTTGAAGAGGAGCCTTTGCCGCCAAGCAGCCCCCTGTGGAAGCTGGACAACCTGATCATTACGCCACACAACGCCT
>CALMWJ010000211.1 GCA_937873525.1 uncultured Peptococcaceae bacterium
CAGCAACACACCCATCGAGGCAAACCTTGCTTCTCCGAAAGCGGTGGAGGCTCAGATCGAAGCTTACCTCGAAGTGATCATGTCCTCCCCGATGGAATCCTCCAACTCACAGGACTATATCGATGCGCATCCCGCTGAGTATCAGGGTATCCTGAACCTGGGGGATGAGGCACTGACTTACCTGCTGGCACAGTTTGAAAAGGGCGGCCAAAATGGTCTGAAGGGGCACATCATGATGGCGTTGTGCAAAGACCTTTTAGGTGACAGGAACAATGTGACGGAAGAGGCTTTATCGCCGCAGGCGTGGTATGAAGCGTTGTCATACATCGGTCAATAGGGCCTTTGGATCATGGATGAGGAGGGCAGCATAAGCCTCTAAAGAAAGCAAGGCAATCGACAGAATGAAATGTAGGTTGCCTTGCTTTTTGATTGCCCTTCTGCCCGATTCACACCGATCTTTGTGTTGAACATTGAATCAAAATCACCCCTTGAAGTATATTTTTTATTGTGCCAGAATGACATGGAAGCAGAAACACATACGGATTCGGAGAGGTTGTGGAGTATATGATCATCCAGGGACTTGCGCAAAACAACTTAAAAAACATCTCACTTGCAATTCCGAAAAACAGGATCGTCGCATTTACCGGCGTATCAGGCTCTGGTAAATCCAGCATCGTTTTTGATGCGATCGCAGCGGAGGCGGCGCGGCAGATGAACGAAACCTATCCTGCGTTTGTGCGCAATCGACTGCCCAAATACGAAAAGCCGCAGGCCGAGCTGATGCAAGGGCTTTCCCCGGCGGTCATCGTCGATCAGTCGACGCTGGGCGGCAACGTCCGTTCCACAGTCGGCACCGCATCGGAACTTTACACTGGGCTCCGGCTTTTATTTTCCCGTATTGGAGAGCCTTACGTGGGCACGGCATCCTATTTTTCCTTTAACGATCCAAACGGCATGTGTCCGGAGTGCGGCGGACTCGGAAAGGTCATGGACATTGATGTGGACGCGATACTCGACAGAAATTTGTCCCTTGCGACCGGCGCGGTCATCGACACGACGTTTAAGGTCGGTTCGTGGTATTGGCGTCAATATGTTCAGTCGGGTCTGTTCAATAAGGACAAGCCGCTCTGCGATTACACCGACGAGGAGATGAACCTGTTGCTGTACGGCTCACGCACCGGTACGGGGGTATGCGAGAGCGAGAAGATCGAGGGTCTCTATAACCTTTATAAACGCCGGTATCTTACCCGTGATCTGACGGGATTAAGCGAACATCAGAAGTGCAAATCAGCAAGGCTCGTTTCCCATAAGCCCTGTCCCGTCTGCCATGGGAAGCGGTTGAACCGCGAAGCGCTGGGCTGCCGCATCAATGGCTGGAGTATTGCAGATCTCTGCGAGTTGGAACTGCCTGAACTGCGGCATGCGCTTGGGGGGATTGCCGACAGCCGGGTGGGGACACTTATAGACAGCCTTACCGCAGGGCTGACCCGCATGATCGACATCGGGCTGCCCTATCTGAGCCTGAATCGGGATACCCCCTCACTTTCCGGTGGCGAGGCACAGCGGCTGAAGCTGGTTCGTTATTTGGGATCCAGTCTCACGGATTTGATGTATATCTTTGACGAGCCCAGTACGGGCATGCACCCCAGGGACGTCTACCGTATGAACAAGCTGCTCGTCAATCTGCGTAACCGGGGCAACACAGTGCTTGTTGTGGAGCATGACCGGGATGTGATATCCATTGCCGACGAGGTGATCGATGTGGGACCGCTGGCAGGAAAGCTGGGCGGCGAAATCGTGTTTCAGGGCAGCTATGACGAGCGCCTTGCCGCCGACACGCTGACTGCAAAGGCAATGCGGAGCAAATTTTCACTCAAAGAAAAACCGCGCAAGCCGTCGGGCTTTCTGCCAATTCGCGGAGCGGCCCTTCACAATCTGAAAAGCGTTGATGTGGACATTCCCACAGGTGTGGTTTGTGTTGTAACGGGCGTTGCCGGAAGCGGCAAAAGCTCGCTCATCTCAGGCGTACTTACTGAGCAGTATGCTGACCGGGTCATTCGGATCGATCAGGCGCCCATTACGGCCACCGGGCGTTCCACGCCAGCATCATTTCTCGGCTTTTTCGATGAGATCAGGCGGATGTTTGCAAAAGCTAATGGTGTTTCCGACGGTTTGTTCAGCTATAACTCTACCGGCGCATGTCCGGCTTGTGCCGGCAAAGGCGTCCATGTCACAGAGCTCGTTTACATGGATCCGATCATCACGGAGTGCGAAGTCTGCGGCGGCAGCAAATACAGTCAGGAAGCGCTTTCGCACACCTGCAAGGGAAAGAATATTCTTGAGGTGCTGTCCATGACCGCCGCTGAAGCAGAGGGATTTTTTGAGGCGCCAAAGATTGCGAAGGGTGTCCGGGTGCTATGCCAGGTGGGATTATCCTATATCACGCTTGGACAGCCTCTTTCCACGCTATCCGGTGGGGAGCGTCAGCGGATCAAGCTGGCGAAGCACCTGGGCAAAAAAGGCAACATCTATATTCTGGACGAGCCCACCACCGGCTTGCATCCCTCCGACAGCGACAGGCTGATGGCATTGTTCGATTCCTTTGCAGCGAAGGGAAATACAGTCATCATCATCGAGCACAATCTGGATGTGATGAAACAGGCTGACTACCTGATTGACATCGGCCCTGACGGAGGCAAATTCGGCGGCGAGGTTGTGTTTGCCGGAACGCCCGCCGAAATGATCGCCAGCTCCGATACCATCACTGCAAAGTGTTTGCGAGCAGCCGTCGAGGGCAGAGCGCTTTCTGATGCGGAGCGGGACGAACTGGCCTTTTCTTGAGCTTGTTGGGCCATTACCAAACCTGCGATGCATCCGCTGCCGGAAACCCAGCCTTGACCTTCGGTTCTCTCAGGAACAGGAGGAACAGCAGGGCGGTTATCACTGCAAGCCCGTCGGCCACAGGGGTCGCAATCCAAACGCCGTCAAATTGATAAGCCTCTGGCAAAATGAGGATGGCTGGGATAAGAAAGACAAACTGTCTGGCAAGCCCCAAGAGAAGCGCCTTGCCGCCCTGTGCCGTGGCTTGAAAATATGAAACGCTGAGAAAGGTTATGCTGATCAGCGGCAAGGAAGCGATATAAAGGCGCAGCCCATGGACGGCAATCGCCATGGTCGGGGAATCATAACGTATGAAGAGTGACAAAAATGGCGCGGGGAAAAACTCTAGGATTGCAAAAAACAGGGTTGCGAAGCCGGAAGCAATGCCGATGCCGGCAAAAAGAGCTTGAAGGACCCTGGTTTTAAGCTTGGCGCCGCAGTTATATCCGATGATGGGGCTGAGCCCTTGCTGTATCCCATTGACCGGCATGATGACCATGGTAAAAAGGCTGTTGATCGCTCCAAGGGAAGTAATCGCGGCATCGCCGCCATACCTGGCCAGCGATGCATTTAAAAACGAAAGCGACAGACTTGACCCAAGGTGCAGCATAAACGAAGCCGAGCCCACGCTGCAGATTTCTTTGACAAGAGAAAGCTTCAGTCTGAAATATTCCTTTTTGATCCTCAATATGCTTCGGCCCGAGAAAAAATATTGCATAAGAATCATAAAACCAGCTGCCTGCCCGATGATGGTTGCCACCGCAGCCCCTTGAACGCCGAGCTGTAACATTGCAATAAATACATAGTCCAGGATAATGTTTGTTGAAGCCGACACGATCATGGCCAGCATGGCCAGATTGGGACGGCCCTCCGATCTCATGATGCTGTTTAAGGAGAACGCTGCCAGCTGGAAAAACAAACCGAAGAATATAATGGATAAATAGGCTTTTGCATAACCGGTCACTTCCGGTGCAGTTCTGAAAAGGCCGAGAAGAAAATCGAGATTCAGCAACAGCAGGGCAATGGCCATAGCACTGGTCAAAAGGATCAGTGTAAAAATGTTGCCGAAAATGCGGTTGGCTTCCTCATATCGCTTTTTCCCGAAATTGATTGCGATGAGGGAAGAGCCGCCGACGCCGACCAGGACCGCCATGGCATGGAAAAGCATCATGATGGGAAATGAAATGGTCAACCCGGCCATGGCATGTTCGCCGACAAACCTGCCGATAAACATTCGGTCCACAATGTTGTAGATGGCGTTGACGATCATGCCGACGGTGGATGGAATCGAATAAGCGAAAATCAGTTTTACGATGGATTCGGTGCCCAGTTTTTCAGTCTGCTCCATAATCAAGACCCCCTATTCTAATAAGATATTGAAAGCCAAAATGGACATGCAGCACCGGCAGTTTGCCGATTCTTGCATGTCCATTTTATCGGTTTATATTCATAAAAAGTGTATCATGTGATACACAGGGAGGGGGTAAATCATGCAGAAACCCATGAATGCGCTTCCGGTTTCCGCATGATTTATTGGGATTTCTTTTTATAAGGCGACGATTTTTCCCAGCCGGTCGATGTCCCTGACCCGGATCCTTCTTTTTTCAAAAGAGAGGATCCCTTCTTGTTCAAGCTTTCTCAACTCGCGTGACAAGGAGGTTCTCGAGACATTCATAGACTCTGCCCAGGCTTTCTTGGAGAAAGGCAGTTCCACCCCATTGGCGTCATTCGAAGGATTTTCATGCTGGATCGCATGGATCAGATACCCGGCTATTTTTTCCTGAATGGTGTCCAGAGACAGGATCCCGATTTTGTGCTTCAGCAACAGCGTTGAATTGGAGATGGACTCCAAAAAATTCAGCATGAACCCGGTATCCTGAACAAAGAGCTTTAGCAGGTCAGCCTTCAGGATCAGCAGGACGTCGCTTGGCTTGCAAGCGCAGACATGGTCCGGATAATCGGTGTGCTTCGAAA
>CALMWJ010000212.1 GCA_937873525.1 uncultured Peptococcaceae bacterium
AACGAAGAAGCAAAGATCATCACCATTGAGCTGATCCAGGATATTGTCTCCAAGCAATTCCATATACGGGTCGAAGACCTTCTATCCCAGCGGCGTTCCAGGGATATTACCGTTCCCCGGCAGATCGCCATGTATCTTTGCCGTGAAATGACGGACGCCTCTCTGCCTAAAATCGGCCTGATGTTCGGCGGTCGGGACCATAGCACCGTTATCCATGCCCATAAAGAAATTTCAAAAAACCTTCGATCAGACCCCCAAATCAGCGTCATGGTCAACCGTATCGTCGAGGATTTGAAAAGCTGATTGATTTTGTGTTTGTGGATAACTTTTTGGATAAGTTGTGAATGCCTGTGGATTGCATTGGGATAACTTTTTTTAAGCAATTTTCTGTGCATAACTTTTTTTTTTATCAACAGATTTTCATGACGGTTTTTATTAGTCACAGCAATGCTTTCAAGGTTTATCCACATATCCACATGACCTATAACTACGAATTCGATTTTTAAATCAAATAAGGAGGAATACCATGCTGATCACCACTTCCAAAGAAAACCTTTTGGCCGGGATCAATGCAGTCCAAAGAGCAATCAATGCTAAGAGCATCATTCCCGTCTATTCTTGCATCAAGTTGCTCGCCTCCGGCAATACGCTGACCTTTACCGGCGTAAGTCTGGATATGGGAATCCAATGCCAGATCCCCGTGCAAATCGATCAGGAAGGAACAGCGGTGATTCCTGCGCGTTATTTTTCCGATATCGTTCGCCGTCTTCCCGATGTACCTATTACGCTGGATTTAAAAGACACCCACGAAATGACCATTCGCTACGAAAAATCCTTCTTCTCCTTAAAAACCATGCCGGCTGAGGACTTTCCGCCGCTGCCCGAATTCAAAGGCGGTATGGACTTTTTTATTACGGCCGAAACGATCAAGACAATGATCCGGCAAACAGCCTTTGCAGCGAGCTCTGATGAAATGAAAGCCGTCTTTACAGGCTTGCTCTGGGAGGTGGAGGGCAATGTCTTGAGAATGGTTGGAACCGACACACACCGTCTGGCTTTTTCCCAAGGGACCATTAATGTCAACCAGCCGGAAGCAACCCATGGAACCTTTATTTTTTCCGCAAAAACCGCTTCAGAAATCAGCCGCCTGATCCAGGAAGAAGACTGCCGGGTCCAGGTTGAAAAAAATATGGTTTTCTTTACCTTCGAGAACATCAAAATAAACTGTCGTCTGCTGGAAGGGCAATTCCCAAATTATAAGCAGGTCATTCCCAGCCAGTTCAAGACAAAAATCCAGGCCAATGCCAAGGTGCTCCAGGATTCAGCCGAAAGGATCTCGCTCTTTGCGTTGTCCGGCGATACCAGCAACACGATCCACCTTGAAATCACAGAAGACAACCTGATGATCCATTCCAAATCGGAAATCGGCTTTGGCAAGGAGGAAATCGCCGTTGAAAAAACCGGCGACGACTTAAAAATATCCTTCAATTCCCGTTATTTGACGGACGCATTCAAAGTTCTTGAAACGGACTTGATATCGATTGAATTTTCCGGTCCATTAAGCGCCGGCGTCATGAAAATTCCGGACAATGAAAATTTTCTCTATCTGATCCTTCCGGTAAGGGTCTGATTCCATTCAGCGTTCCTTAAAACTTAGACTGCACGACCCATTATGAAAGGAAATCGTTTTGCTGATCACATCGCTTGCTTTGCAGAATTATCGGAATTACCAGCAGGAACGCTGCGATTTCTGTCCAGGAATCAATCTTTTCTTGGGAGATAATGCACAGGGCAAAACCAATCTGATTGAGGCGATTTATTATCTTTCGATTGGAAAAGCCTATCGGCCGGTCAAAGATGATCAATTGATCTACTGGGGCAGAAATCAATTTACGATCCGCGGAACGCTGGAAAACCGCCAAGGCGCTGCGAAGGTGGAAATCCAATACCAAACCGATGAGAAAAAAAGCAAAACGATCAAACTGGGGGGTCTTATCCTGAAGAAGAACGAGGATTTAAGCGGCTGCTTGACCTCTGTCCTCTTTTCTCCGGAAAACATGTCCATCATCAAAGGGTCGCCGCAGGAACGGCGTCATTTTCTTGATTATGATATTTCCCAGATCAGCCGTGGTTATGCCAAGAATCTGGCCGTCTATCAGCGGCTGCTGTTTCAGAGGAATAATCTCCTCAAGCGGCTTCGCGAAAAAAAAATATCTCATCCAGACAAAAACAGCGAGCTGGAGCTTTGGGACAGCCAGTTGGTTGAGGTCGGAGGAAAAATTATTGAAAAACGGCTTCAAACCTTGGGAAAACTCAATCCCCTGACCCGTTTGATGCAGCGCAAATTGACGCTTGGTCAGGAAAATATTGAAATCCGTTATCTTTTTAACCGTAAAAAAGAGATTTATCATTCAATGAATCTAACGGAACTGCTGCTTGAAGCCCGGCAGGAAGCCTTGGAGGAGGATCTGAGATACGGGACCACCCAATGGGGACCCCACCGGGATGACCTTCTGATCACTTTGAATGGGATCCTTTTGAAGCAATTTGGCTCTCAAGGTCAGCAGAGAACCACCGTCCTTGCTTTGAAATTGGCTGAACTTGAATTTTTCAGGGGCGAGTCCGGTGAATATCCAATTTTACTTTTAGACGATGTCATGTCTGAGCTGGATGAGAACCGCCGCCAGCAGCTGCTCGAACTGATCCAGGAAAAATCCATCCAGTGCTTCATCACCGCGACGGATAAAAGCGGTCTTGAAAAAATGGAAAAGCGTCAAATGAAATTTTTTGAGGTGCGCCAGGGAAAAATTATTTCCCGGGAAATCCAAGGTGAGGTGAAGGAATAATGTTCTTGCATCTTGGAGGAAATGTCGATATCCTTAATCAGGAGATTATTGCCATTCTGAATTATAAAACCTTCAAAAGAAATTTTGCAGAAGAGCCCGTTTTTCCGGCTTCTGCAAAAACGATCCATATAGAACCTGATAAAGAAATCAAAAGCGTGATTCTTACCCAAGAGGAGATCATTTTTTCGCCGATCTCCTCTTGGACCTTGTTAAAAAGGGCCGAATTAAAGGATCCAATAAAGGGGGAAGCCTATGTCCAGTGATTATAATGCAAGTCAAATTCAAATATTGGAAGGTCTGGAAGCCGTTCGTAAACGACCCGGCATGTATATCGGCAGCACCGGTCCAAGAGGTCTGCATCACTTAGTTTATGAAATCGTCGACAACAGCATCGACGAAGCGATGGCCGGACATTGTGACCAGATTTTTATCGCCATCAATCCAGACAACAGTATAACCGTGCTTGACAACGGCCGCGGCATCCCGGTGGAAAAGCATCCAAAAGCCAACAAATCCACCTTGGAGGTGGTTTTGACCATCCTCCATGCAGGGGGTAAATTCGGTGCCGGCGGCTATAAGGTTTCCGGCGGTCTTCATGGTGTCGGTGCTTCGGTCGTCAATGCCTTGTCTGAATGGCTGGAGGTCGAGGTATCCCGAGACGGCTATGTATATTATCAGAGATACGAAAAGGGTCATCCAACGGCACCGGTGGAAAAAAGAAAAGCCACAGACCGAACCGGAACTCAGATTACCTTTATGCCAGACAAGGAAATCTTTGAAACGGTGATCTTTGAGTATGATATGCTTCTTCATCGTCTTCGTGAACTGGCTTTCCTGAATAAAGGATTGACCATCTATTTCAACGATTTCCGCGATGAGGAGAAAAAAGAAAAGGTCCTGAAATACGATGGAGGCATCGCTGACTTCGTCAAATACCTCAATAAAAACAAAGATCCGCTGCATGACCAGGTGGTTTATCTGAGCGGTGACCGGGACAAGGTCCAGGTGGAAATTGCCCTTCAGTACCATGATGGCTATAATGAAAACCTGATTTCTTTCGCCAACAACATCCACACCACCGAAGGCGGCACCCACGAAATCGGGTTTAAGTCAGCCCTGACCCGTGTCATCAATGATTATGCCCGGAAAAACAATATTCTCAAGGAAAACGATCAAAACCTCCAGGGCGAGGATATCCGTGAAGGCATGACCGCGGTTCTGTCTGTCAAAGTTGAGGAGCCTCAGTTTGAAGGTCAGACCAAAACCAAACTGGGCAACAGCGAGATCCGAGGAATCGTGGACGGGTTATTTTCTGAAGAGCTCTCCACCTTTCTTCAGGAAAATCCTTCCCAGGCTAAAAAAATCATCGAAAAAGCCGTCATGGCTTCCCGGGCCAGAGAAGCAGCCCGAAAAGCCAGGGAATTGACGCGGCGGAAAAACGCCTTGGACAGCACCACCCTGCCGGGAAAATTGACGGACTGCTCTTCAAAGGATCCATCGATCTGCGAATTGTATCTTGTGGAAGGCGATTCCGCCGGCGGCTCCGCCAAGGGCGGCAGAGATCCCAAGATCCAGGCCATCCTTCCCCTTCGCGGAAAAATCCTCAACGTGGAAAAGGCCCGTCTGGACCGGATCCTTGGCAACGAAGAGATCAAATCGATGATTACGGCCATTGGCTGCGGCATTGGCAATGATTTTGAAATTTCCAGAGCCCGCTATCATAAAATCGTCATCATGACCGACGCCGACGTGGACGGCGCTCACATCCGCACCCTTCTGCTGACCTTCTTCTACCGTTTCATGCGGCCTTTGGTCGACAACGGCTATATCTATATCGCCCAGCCGCCGCTGTACAAAGTTAAAGTAAAAAAATCAAAAGAAGATAACTATTTTTACACAGACAAAGAGCTGACGGAATTCATCAAAGACCTGGACCTCAACGCCTATGACAAGCCCCAGCGCTATAAAGGCCTTGGTGAAATGAATCCTCAGCAGCTTTGGGAAACCACCATGGATCCCGCCAACCGCACGCTGCTGCGGGTGGAATTGGAGGATGCCATCGCCGCCGATGAGATTTTTACGATCCTCATGGGCGACAAGGTCGAGCCTCGAAAAGAATTTATTCAAAGCAATGCTTTGTTGGTCCAGAACCTTGATATCTAAAGAAGCCGAGGTGATCATTGTTGGAAAACCTGTTTGATGGCAAGATTCTTCCGGTCATCCTGGAAGATGAGATGAAAAAATCCTATATCGATTACTCCATGAGCGTGATCGCCGGCCGTGCCCTTCCCGATGTCCGGGACGGGCTGAAGCCGGTCCATCGCCGTATCCTCTACTCCATGAATGAATCCGGGGTAACGTCGGACAAACCCTATCGCAAATCCGCCCGTATTGTCGGCGATGTCATGGGCCGTTACCATCCCCATGGCGACTCTTCCGTTTACGATGCGCTGGTTCGTTTGGCCCAGGATTTTTCGATTCGATACATGCTGGCAGACGGCCAGGGCAACTTTGGTTCTGTGGACGGTGATTCCGCGGCGGCACAGCGTTATACAGAGGTCCGAATGTCCAAGATCGCGTCGGAAATGCTCCGGGACATTGAAAAAGACACTGTGAACTTTGTCCCCAACTACGACAGTGAGCTGCAGGAACCCACCGTCCTTCCCGCAAGGTTTCCCAATCTTCTGGTGAACGGCTCCCAGGGCATTGCGGTGGGTATGGCCACCAACATACCACCCCACAATCTCTGTGAAGTGATCGACGGGGCCATTGCCATGATCGACAATCCCCAAATTACAGCCAGCGAACTCTGCAAATACATCAAAGGTCCTGATTTCCCCACCGGCGGCATGATCATGGGGATCGGCGGGATCCGCCAGGCGTATGAGACCGGCCGCGGCTCAGTGGTTACCCGGGGCATATCGGAAATCGAGCCCATCGAGCACGGCAAGAGCCGCATCGTGATCACCGAGATTCCCTACATGGTCAATAAAGCCAGGCTCATCGAAAAAATCGCCGAGATGGTACGAGACAAGAAAATCGACGGCATCACCTCGCTGATCGACGCTTCCGACCGCAACGGCATGCGCATCCTGATTGAAGTCCGGCGCGACGTGAATCCCCAGGTGGTTTTGAACCACTTGTATAAACATACTCAGCTCCAGGATAGCTTTGGCGTCATTATGCTGGCCCTGGTCAACGGCGAACCCAGGGTTCTCAACCTCAAAGAGATGCTTTATTACTACCTGAAGCATCAGGAAGAGGTCATTGTCCGCCGCACCCGTTTCGATCTCAATAAAGCTGAGGAACGGCTCCATATCGTCGAAGGCTTGAAGACCGCCATTGACTTCATCGACGAAGTCATCCGGATCATCCGGGCTTCAAAAGATGAGGAAGCCTCCCGCAACGGACTGATGGCCCGCTTCGCCCTTTCGGAACGGCAGGCCAAAGCCATCGTGGATATGCGCCTGGGCCGTTTATCCAGCCTGGAAAGGGAACGGCTTGAAGGGGAATACAACCAGCTGATCCAAAAAATCGCTTATTTCCGTTCCATCCTTGCCGATGAATACCTGGTCCTGAAAATCATCAAGGATGAACTGAAGGAAATCAGAAATAAATTCGGCGATGCCCGCCGGACCCAGATCAATCTGGAGGACGAAAGCATCAGCATCGAAGACCTGATCCCTGATGAGGAAGTGGTGATTACCGTCACCCACGGCGGTTATATCAAACGCCAGCCGATCACTTCGTTCCGCAATCAAAAACGGGGCGGCCGCGGGGTTTCCTCCATGACCACCAAGGAATCCGATTTTGTGGAGCATCTCTTTACCACCACCAACCATAACTACCTGCTCTTCTTCACCAATCGGGGCAAAGTCTACCGCACCAAGGTTTACGATATCCCGGAGGCCGGACGGCAAGCCAAAGGCACGGCCATTGTCAATCTCCTCTACATCAGCGGGGAAGACAAGATCACGGCTGTGATTCCAGTCAGAACCTTCGAGGAAAACCAGTATCTGCTGACGGTGACCAAGAACGGTATTGTCAAAAAGAGTCCGCTGACGGAATACAACACCTCCCGGAAGGACGGAATCATCGCCTTGAATATGGATGAGGATGATGAACTGATCAGTGTCCTCCTTACCGAGGGCAAGGATGAAGTAATCATGGCCACCCATCACGGCATGGTTATCCGGATATCCGAAGAAGACATTCGCAGCATGGGCCGGGTATCCAGGGGTGTCAAAGGCATCAGCCTGGACGACCATGACCATGTGGTTGCGGCGGAAAACCTCACGGAAGGCCAGGAATTGCTGACCATCACCGAAAATGGCTATGGCAAACGCACCCGGCTGGATCAGTTCCGGCTCCAGGGCCGGGGCGGCAAAGGACTGATCGGCATCCGCTGCAGCAAACGAAACGGCAAAGTGGCGGGGGTCATCGCCATTTCGCCGGGGGATGAAATCATGATCATCACCAAGGATGGGATCATGATCCGGACCTTTGTGGATGACATCAGCTCCATCGGCAGAGCGACCCAGGGGGTTACCGTCATGCATCTCGGCGAAAATGACAAGGTACAGGCCCTTGCCAAGGTGGTTGTGAAAGAGGATGACGACGACTGCATCGGTTAAAGGGACAACCGGCGCATAAGCGCAGGAAACTGTGTTTAGCATATATTTTCAAATTTTTATGTATTTCGAGGAGGTAATTTCATGAAAGTCTTGGTTATCAACTGTGGTAGTTCTTCACTCAAATATCAGCTGTTTGACATGACGGATGAAAGCGTTTTGGCAAAAGGCTTGGTTGAACGGATCGGTTTGCCCGGATCCATCCTCATCCATCGTCCCGGCGAGGCCAAGGTGGAGATCAAGGATGAAATTGAAGACCATGCCAAAGCGATCTCTTTGGTGCTTGGAGCCCTGACCGATAAAGAACACGGCGTTGTCGTTTCCCTGGACGAGATCACCTGCATCGGTCACCGCGTGGTGCATGGCGGCGAAGCCTTCTCCGGATCCGTGGCCATCACGCCCGCCGTGATGCAGGCGCTGGAAGCCAACATCGAGCTGGCGCCTCTGCACAATCCTCCCAACATTATGGGGATCAACGCTTGCATGGAATTGATGCCGAAAACCCCTCAGGTGGGTGTCTTCGATACCGCCTTCCATCAGACCATGCCCTCCGAAGCCTTTATTTATGCGCTGCCCTATGAATACTATGAAAAATACAAGGTCCGCCGCTACGGCTTCCATGGCACTTCCCATCGTTATGTGACCGAAAGAGCCGTTGAAATGCTGGGAAAACCGATGGCGGATACCAAAATCGTCACCTGCCATCTGGGCAACGGCGCCAGCATCACCGCGGTGGAAGGCGGCAAAAGCATTGACACCAGCATGGGCCTGACCCCCTTGGAAGGTGTGGCCATGGGCACCCGTTCCGGCGACATCGACCCCGCCATCATGGAATTCATCATGAACAAGGAAAAAATCAGCATCGCGCAGATGAGCAACATCCTCAATAAAAAGAGCGGTGTTCTGGGCATCTCCGGCGTCAGCAGCGACTTCCGCGACATCGAAGGCGCCGCCGAAAAAGGCAACAAAAGAGCTCAGCTGGCCCTTGACCGTTTCGCTTATGTGGTCAAAAAGTACATCGGTTCCTACATTGCCGCATTGGACGGCGTAGACGCCATCGTCTTCACCGCCGGCTTAGGGGAAAATTCCGCCAGCATGCGGACCAAGGTCTGTGCCGGCCTCACCTTCCTGGGCATTGAGATCGACGAAGAGAAAAATAAGATTCGCGGCCAGGAAATCGAGATCACCACGCCCGGTTCCAAGACCAAGGTTTTTGTGATCCCCACCAACGAAGAGCTGATGATCGCAAGAGATACTGCGGAAATCACCGCAAAAAAATAACCCTTTCCTTATAAAGCCAAAGGAGCTGCTCCTTCCCCTGGCCTCAAACCAGGGATGGAACAGCTCCTTTTTGATGCACGCCCGGCATGGGCGAGCACTCGTTGTTAAAGCCCGCTGCGCGGTATCAATAATCCATGCGGACCGGGATCCCCAAAGAATGCAAATGCTTTTTAACCTGGGAAATCTCCAATTGCCGGTAGTGGAACAAGGTGGCGGCAAGCATGGCGTCGGCGCCGCCCTTGGTGACCGCATCACTGAAATCCTCCAGCTTTCCCGCACCGCCGGAGGCAATGACCGGGATCTTGACAGCGTCACTGATTTGGCGGGTGATGCCCAAGTCATATCCCTGTCCTACCCCATCCGCGTCCATGCTGGTCAGCAGGATTTCTCCTGCCCCCCTCCCTTCGGCCTCGATGGCCCATTCCAGGGCGTCTTTTCCTGTGGGAACCCGCCCGCCGTTGACAAAGACCTCCCATCGACCGGGCTCGCATTGCTTGCAGTCGATGGCGACCACGATGCATTGGCTGCCAAAATGAAGCGCCGATTCGGTGATAAAATCAGGATTGCGCACCGCTGTGGAATTGATGGAGACTTTGTCCGCCCCCAGTCGCAGGAGGGTTTTGATCTCGTCCAGACTGGAGATGCCTCCGCCCACCGAGAAAGGGATGAAGACCTGCTCCGCCGTCCGGCTGACCACGTCCAGCATGGTGGAACGGCCTTCATGGGAAGCGTTGATGTCCAGAAGCATCAATTCATCGGCCCCAGCCTGATTGTAAAACTGGGCCGATTCCACCGGATCGCCGGCATCCCGGAGAGAGACAAAATTGATCCCTTTGACCACCCGGCCGTTTTTGATGTCCAGACAAGGTATGATCCGCTTGGTCAACATAGAGGTGCGCCTCCTGTCTTGGATGTGCCCAGTTTTTCCTTGGCTTTGGCAGTAAAGTCATTGGGTGTCAGACTGAGAAAGTTTTCCAGGATTTTCAGGCCGACGGTCCCGCTCTTCTCCGGGTGGAACTGAGTGGCCAGGACATTGCCCTGTTCCACGGCGGAAACGAAATAATGGCCGTGTTGGGTCAGCCCGATGGCGGAAGGCAGCTCTGTATGGCTGACCTGATAAGAATGCACGAAATACGCATAGAAGCTGGGCGGAAGCTCCGCAAACAGCTTGGATGGCCTGGTTTCAACTTCATTCCAGCCGATATGGGGAATTTTAACATCCAGACTGGAAGGAAAACGGGTCACCAGGCCCGGGAAAAAGCCTAAGCCGGTCTGGATGCCATGGAGCTGGCTGCCTTCCGTACAGCTTTCAAAGAAGAGCTGCATGCCAAGGCAAATCCCCAGCAGGGGCTTGCCGGTGCAAACATACTGTCTCAGTGCTTTGTCAAAACCGCTCTGCCGCAATTGGGCGATCGCGTCGGCAAAGGCTCCGACGCCCGGCAGGATCACATGGTCCGCCTCAGCCAGGGCGCTGGGCTCATGGACCAACGAGGCCGTGTGCCCCAAGAATTCGCAGGCCTTCTGTACACTGCGTATATTTCCCATTCCATAATCGATAATGGCAATGCGACGCATGATCCATCTCCCCTCTCTTGTATCATTTCATATGCCCTATTATAACATTTGCTGCGAAAAAGTGGATGTTTGCAAAGGGAAGACGTATGTTTTTCTCATGTATACATAGAAAGGGCGCTTTTTTCGTCCAAATAAGGCTTGCATTTTGAAAATCCATAACGTATAATAACTCCATTCTTAAAAACGAAATGCATTGAAGGGGAACGTAAGGGGACATCTTTTTTCAGAGAGTCGGCGTTTGGTGCGAGCCGATAAAAGTGAACCTGATTCCGCCCTGGAGCAGACGGCGATGAGCCGTTCCGGCCGCGCCCGTTAACGCGTTATGAAGGTGGCTATGCCCAAAGGATCCGCTGTCCCAACGGACAGACCCGGATATTCTTTGGTTTCATTCAGCAACCTGGGTGGTACCGCGAGAAACATTCTCGTCCCAGGACATGACATGTCCGGGATGCGAGTGTTATTTTTTTATCCCGGCAGCCGTATCAGCATTTTAACGATTTGAAGGAGGGTTATTTCATGAACGACAAACAATTATTGATGATTCCCGGGCCTACGCCCATTCCCCAGCGGGTTCTGCACACCTTGGGCAACGCGGCCGTCGGGCACCGTACGCCCGGTTTCTCTGCGATCATCAAGGAAGTGACCGGCAAGCTGAAGGAAGTCTACAAGACGCAGAACGATCTGTTTATCCTGACCTCCTCCGGCACCGGCGCCATGGAAGCCGCTGTCTGCAATTTCATCAATCCCGGCGACAAAGTTGTGGTTATGGAAAACGGCAACTTTGCCGAGCGGTGGATCAAGATCAACAAAAAATTCGGCGCCGAGGTTCAGGCTGTCAGCGGCGAATGGGGCGCCCAATCCGACCCGGCCGCTTTAAAAGCGCTGATCGATGCCGATGCCGCAAAAGAAATCAAAGCGGTCTTTGTGACCCAGAACGAAACCTCCACCGGCATGGTCAATGACGTGGAAGCCCTGCGGGCCGCCTGCGGCGACCACCCCGCCATTTTTGTCGTGGACGCCATCAGCGGCATGGCCGTTTCCGATCTCCGGGTCGATGAATGGAAACTGGACGTTGTGGTCAGCGGTTCCCAAAAGGCCTTTATGCTGCCTCCGGGTCTGGCCTTCATCAGCGTCAGCGAAAAGGCTTGGGCCGTCAACGCGAAATGTGGCAATCCCCGCTTCTACTTCGATCTTCAGGCAGCCAAAAAGAATTTTGATGAAAAGAGCACTACGCCGTACACGCCGGCAGCCAGCCTCATCGTCGGACTTCAGGAAAGCCTGAAAATGATGGAAGAAGAAGGCATTGAGAACATTTATAAACGGCATGCCTGGTACCGCGATCTGGTCCGTGCCGCTGCGAAGGCCTTGAACCTTGAATTGCTGGCTGAGGACCAAGGCGCTTCCTCCGCCGTGACCGCCATCAAAAAACCCGGTGAGATCGATGTGAAGCAGATCACCAAGCTCATGCGTGAAAAGTACAATGTGATCATTGCCGCCGGCCAGGGTAAAATGGAAAAATCCATCTTCCGTGTGGGTCATCTGGGCTATGTATCTGAAACCGACATCCTGGCGGTCATTGCCTGCCTTGAAATGGCCTTGAAGGAATTGGGCTGGGATTTCAAGCTGGGCAGCGGCGTGGCGGCTGTCCAGGAAATGATTTTGAAGGGGCGTGAATAATTCATGATGAAAGTATTGGTATGTGATCCGATTTCCGAGCTGGGCATTGAGATCCTGCGCCGCGATCCGGAAATCGAAGTGGATGTGTGCTTAAAACAGACGGAGGATCAAATCGCCGCCATGGCTGAAAACTATGACGCCATGGTGGTGCGCAGCGAGACAAAAATCACCAAAAAAATCATGGATGCGGCCAAAAAGCTTCGGGTGGTGGGCCGTGCCGGCGTAGGCATTGACAACATCGACGTGACCACCGCTACAAAAAACGGCGTGATCGTGCTGAATACCCCGGACGGCAATACGATTTCCGCCTGTGAGCACACCATGGCCATGATCCTTTCCCTGGTCCGGTTCATTCCCCAGGCGGACCAGTCCCTGCGCCAGCATCTCTGGGACCGCAAGAAATATACCGGCATCGAACTGAAGGGCAAGAAAATCGGGATTTTCGGCTTCGGCAAGATCGGCTCCGAGGTCGCCATCCGCTGCAAAGCCTTCGGAATGGATGTGCTGGTGTTCGACCCCTTCGTGACCCCTGAGCGGGCAGACCGTTTCAACGTGACCTTGTGCGATAAAGAAACCATTTTCAGGGAAGCGGACATCATTACCGTCCACATGCCCTTGATCGATGAAACCCGCAATATGATCTCCAAAGCGCAATTTGCCATGATGAAGCCCACCGCCCGCGTGATCAATGTGGCCAGGGGCGGCATCGTCAATGAAGAGGATCTCTATGAAGCCATTAAAACCGGCGTGATCGCCGGCGCCGCCATCGACGTATGGACCAAGGAGCCCATGACGGAGCATCCCCTCTTTGAGCTGCCTCAGGTTGTGGTCACTCCGCATCTGGGTGCCTCCACCCAGGAAGCCCAGGTCAACGTGGCCCTGGATGTGGTGGAAGAGATCAAACGGGTCCTTCATGACCTTCCCGTTCACAATGCGGTGAACATTCCCTTCATCGATCCGGAAATTATGGAAAAAGTGCGCCCCTTCATGAATCTGGCGGACAAAATGGGCAAAATGGCGGCCTATCTGGCGGAAGGCCCCATCAAGGCCATCAACATCCAATATATGGGCGATATGAAATCCTGCGAACTGCGGCCCTTGACCAATACCTTCCTGAAAGGCATGCTGCGCCCAAGTCTGGCGGACGCCGTCAACTATGTCAATGCGCCTGTGGTTGCCAAGGAACGCGGGATCAAGGTCAACACCAACCAGACAGAAGAGGTTGCGGACTATGCCAACAAGATCATGGCGGAAGTCATCGGCGAACAGTACAAGCATGTGATCAGCGGAACCGTCTTCAAAAATGGCGAAGGCCACATCGTTCAGATCGATGAATTTGAACTGGACATCCGTTTGGACGGCCATGTTCTGCTGGTGCCTCATAAAGACCAGCCCAGGGTGGTTGGCTTGGTGGGCATGATCCTGGGCGAAGCCGGCGTCAACATCGCCGGCCTGCAGCTTGGCCGGAAGCAGGTTGGCGGGGAGTCCCTGATGGTGCTGAACATCGACAATCCGGTGGCTGATAAGGTCCTCGAAGAAATCGAGACTTTGCCGGCGGTGCATAAGGCAGCCTACCTGAACTTCGAATAGACGCGCAGATCAGCATGGATCAATGTGATACACGATTTGCAACAAAGCATGGATTACAGAACAGAATAAAGGCTATCATAGACTTTGCCCGCGGTGGGACCAATCGCCGTGGGCAGAGGTCTGTCTGAGAAAGGCTATGCGATTTAAGGAGGACAGCATTATGCTGGATGTAAAAGTATTGCGTGCGGATCCGGAAAGGGTGCGGGAAAGCCTGGAAAAGCGGAATGGCAATGTGGAGCTGGTGGATCAGTTTCTGGCGGTGGATGATCAGCGCCGGAAAAACCTTCAGGTTTCCGAAGAGCTGAAAAGCCGCCGGAATAAAGAAAGCGAAGCCATTGCCCGAAGCAAAAAGGCCGGGGAAGACACCAGCGCCGCCATGGCGGAAATGAAAGCCTTAGGCGAAACCATCAAAACCTTGGATGCGGAGCTTCGGGAAATCGACGAAAGACTTCAGGCTGTTGTGCTGAATATTCCCAACATCCCTCATGAATCGGTGCCCAGAGGAAAAGATGATACAGAGAATCTGGAGGTCCGCCGCTGGGGCGTGATCCCTCGTTTCGATTTTGAGCCGAAGGCCCACTGGGACATTGGCGAAGGGCTGAAGATTTTGGATTTCGACCGGGCAGCCAAAGTGACCGGTGCCCGTTTTACCTTTTACCGCGGCCTCGGCGCCCGGTTGGAAAGGGCACTCATCAGCTTCATGCTGGATCTTCATACTCAGGAGCACGGATTTGAGGAGCTGTTGCCCCCCTTCATGGTCAACCGGGACAGCATGATCGGAACTGGGCAGCTGCCTAAATTTGCCGAAGACATGTTCCGATTGGAAAATGTCGGGTATTACCTGATCCCCACGGCGGAAGTCCCAGTGACTAATTTCTACCGGGACGAGATCCTGGAAGCCAGCCAGCTTCCGATCTATCATTGCGCCTATACCCCTTGCTTCCGCGCGGAGGCGGGATCTGCCGGCCGGGATACCCGGGGACTGATCCGCCAGCATCAGTTCAACAAGGTTGAGATGGTCAAATTCTCCTTGCCGGAGGACTCCTACAAAGAATTGGAAAAACTGACCCTCAATGCGGAAGAGGTTTTGAAACGGCTGGAGCTGCCTTATCGGGTGGTTTGCTTGTCCACCGGGGACCTGGGCTTTTCCTCCGCGAAAACCTACGACCTGGAGGTCTGGCTGCCCAGCGCCAACATGTACCGGGAAATCTCCTCCTGCTCGAACTTTGAAGACTTCCAGGCGCGGCGGGCCAACATCCGCTTCCGCCGGAGCGCCAAGGACAAGCTGGAATTTGTCCATACCTTAAACGGTTCCGGACTAGCCATCGGCCGCACCACGGCGGCCATCCTTGAGAACTGCCAGAACGCTGACGGAAGTGTGACGATCCCGAAGGTCCTTCGTCCCTATATGGCTGGCTTGGAAAAGATCACGCTGCCCAGCAAGTAAGCAGGGGCTTGCTTGTGCACAGGTTATCCGCTTGCAGGGGGTTATAATCAACATGGAATCCACACCTGAAACACAACGAACCGTCACACACTGTGAATAAAGGGGGTTTTCCAATGCTGAAAGCAGGAATTAAAGCGCCGGAATTCGCACTTCCGGACAAAGACGGCAAAATCCATTCGCTGAAGGACTTTGCCGGGAAAAAAGTTGTGCTCTATTTTTACCCAAAAGACAACACGCCTGGCTGCAGCCGGCAGGCCCTGGCCTTCAAGGAAGCCTATGAACGTTTTCTTGCCGGGGATACGGTGGTGATCGGCGTCAGCAAGGACAGCCAGACCTCCCATCAAAAATTTGCCGAAAAATATGAGCTGCCCTTCCTCCTCCTCTCGGACCCGGAGCTGGCCGCCATCAAAGCCTATGACGTCTGGCAGGAAAAGAAGCTTTACGGCAAGGCTAGCATGGGCGTGGTTCGCAGCACCTATGTGATCGATGAAGCCGGGACCATCATTAAAGTCTTCGAGAAGGCCAAGCCGGACACCAATGCAATGGAAATCCTGGAGTTTCTCGCCCAAGGCTGAATTAATGCTTTCCAGGCCGGCCAATCTATTGTATAATCATATTCGATTCATTTTGATGAGGCTGGATTTTTTTGCCCCATCGAATGGATGCATCCGGAGAGGTGTCCGAGTGGTTTATGGAGCTGGTCTTGAAAACCAGTGACTCCGCAAGGGGCCGTGGGTTCGAATCCCACCCTCTCCGCCATGATCGTACCGAAAAGCCGCTGTATCAAAGGGATGCAGCGGCTTTGTTGCCATTCGAGTGCCAATGGTCTGAGCGACCTTATGAAAGGAGTTGTACGATGATGAAAATTGTGGTTCTGGACGGCTATACCATGAATCCAGGAGATCTTTCCTGGAAACCGCTGGAGGAGATCGGCGAATTGATTGTGCATCACCGCTCTAAACCGGAGGAGGTGCCAAGCCGGATCGGAGATGCGGAGATCGTTCTTACGAACAAAACCGTTTTGGATGCCAAAATCATTAAAGCCAGCCCGGCTTTGCGGTATATCGGCGTTCTGGCCACCGGTTACAATGTGGTGGACCTGGCCGCGGCACAGGATCGATCCATTTGCGTGACCAATATCCCGGACTACAGCACCCAAGCTGTGGCCCAGATGGTCTTTGCCTTGCTGCTGGAGATCTGCAATCAGGTCGGAGTTCACAGTCAGGCCGTTTATCGCGGCGAATGGTCTCAGAAACCGGACTTTTGTTTTTGGAACCACCCCTTGCTGGAGCTGGACGGAAAGACCATGGGAATCATCGGTTACGGCCAAATCGGCCAAGCTGCGGCCCGGATCGCCCGAGCCTTCGGGATGCAGGTGCTGATCTATGCGCCCAGGCGCCATGGGGCGCTGGAGGAACCAGGGATGCGGTACGGTGCGCTGGAAGAAGTCCTGTCCGAAGCGGATGTGATCTCCCTCCACTGTCCTCTCCGTCCGGAAACGGCTGGCTTGATCGACCAAAAACGCCTTGCCATGATGAAACGGACCGCGATACTGATCAATACCGCCCGCGGGCCGCTGATCGTCGAGGAAGATCTGCGGGACGCCTTGAACGAAGGCCGGATCTATGCCGCCGGCCTGGACGTGGTCAGCACCGAGCCGATCCGTCCGGACAATCCGCTGCTGTATGCCAAAAATTGTGTCATCACGCCCCATATCGCCTGGGCGTCCCAGGAATCCAGGCGACGGCTGATGACGATGGCCGCGGACAATATCCGAAGCTTCCTGGCGGGAGCGCCGAAGAACCGGGTTTATCTGGCCTAGGTCAAGCGGCGGACCTGCCCAGTCAAACCAAAGCGCCCCGCAGTTTGCGGGGCGCTTTGCGTATCATCAAGCGACTTTTTATAAGGGTGCAGGCAACGGAGATTCTTTCATGGTCCGCAGCGCATCCGGGACCTGGAAAAGGGTCTCATAGAAAAACCGGCAGGCATCGGGAAATGAGAAACTGCCGTTTTTAATGCACCAAGCCAGCAACAGGGAATGGATCGACTGCCGGAGCAGGATCATCAGCATGCTGCTGTCAAGGTTGCTTTGGAACTGGCCGCAGGCCTTGCCTTTGTCAATGATGCCTTGCTGCAGCCGGAGCATCTCCTTCTGCTTCTCGCTCAGCATGAAGGTTCCCACATCGGAGGTCAGATTTTTGATGAAAATCTGCCGGATAATGGAGACGCCGTAGCGGTCCGGGTAGTCGATGTTGGTTTTCATCAAAAGCCAGAGCTTTTCCACATAAGAATCGGTGGACAGGATGCGTTCCAAATCCGCCGGCTCCAGCTGACAGGGGATCTCGTAGAATTTATCCAGAATATCGTCTTTTGATTTAAAATAATAATAGAAGCTATGCTTGTTGACGCCGCTGGCTTTGCAGATCTCATTGAGCGTCACGGCCTCAAAGGATTTTTTTGCGAAAAGGTCCAGGGCGGTCTCCCGAATTCTTTGCTTTGTAGTATTCTCAGTCTTCATATCACCACAACCTCTTAGATATTTTTTCGACCTGATCAAAGCAGACCGCCGAATCAAGCACATCGAGGGCTGATCCAGGAAAAACTATATATGTTGACTGTTTTATTATACCGCAGTATAATAAGAAACCGCAAGGCTTAATAAATAAACCGGAGCAACCGTAAAGGATCACCATCAAAATGATACGACTGATACGATACGCTGAACCCTATATCCTTGGCATTCTGATTGCCATTGCCCTCCTGTTCGGGCAGGCGACCTGCGACCTGGCGCTGCCGGACTTCATGGCGGACATGGTCAACAACGGGATTGCCAGCGGCAATACCGAATACATTATCCAGACTGGTTTCAAGATGCTGGGCGTTTCCCTGTTGGGGGGGATCTGCAGCATCACCGTCGGCTTCATCGCCGCCAGGATCGCCGCGGGGATCTGCCGGCAGCTGCGGATCGACTTATTCGAGAAGGTTGAAAGCTTTTCCAATTCCGAGTTCGATCAGTTCTCCACCTCTTCCCTGATTACCCGGACCACCAATGACGTCACTCAGATCCAAACCCTCCTGTTCATGCTGATCAGGATCGTTTTTTATGCCCCGATCCTGGGGATCGGCGGCGTGGTCCACGCTTTGGCCGAAAGCCGCTCCATGTCCTGGATCATCGGCGTGGCCCTGGCGGTGATGTTCGGAATCATCGGCGTCATGATGAGTCTGGCGCTGCCGAAATTCAAGCGGATCCAGACCATGGTGGACAAGCTCAATCAGGTGGTCCGTGAAAACCTGGACGGGATGCTGGTCATCCGGGCTTTCAATACCCAGCGGTTTGAAGAAAAGCGCTTCGACGGGGTCAACCATGAGCTGACCCAGACCAATTTATTTGTCAACCGGACCATGGCCGGGATGATGCCGGCCATGATGCTGGTGATGAACCTGACGACGGTGCTGGTGATCTGGGTGGGCGCCGGACAGGTCTCTGCCTTCAAGCTGGATGTAGGGAACATGATGGCTTATATGCAGTATGTGATGCAGATCATCCTGGCTTTCCTCATGATGTCTATGATGTTCATCATGATTCCCCGGGCAGAGGTATCCGCCAACCGGATCGCCGAGGTTCTGGAAACGGTTCCCTCCATCACCGACCCCCGGGAACCGGTCCTTGTGCAGGAGCCCCTCCAAGGTGTGGTGGAGTTCCGGCACGTGACCTTTGCCTACCCTGAAGCAGAAGATCCGGTACTGCATGACATCAGCTTTACCGCCAGACCCGGCCAGACCACAGCCATCATCGGGGCCACCGGCTGCGGTAAATCCACCGTTGTGAATCTGATCCCCCGTTTTTACGATGTGACCGAGGGTCAGATCCTGATCGATGGCGTGGATGTCAGGGATATGCGTCTGGACGCGCTGCGGGCCAATCTGGGTTATGTCCCCCAAAAGGGCATTTTGTTTTCGGGGACGATCCGCAGCAATCTGGCTTACGGCGATCAAAACGCATCCGATGCCGAATTGGCCACGGCGGCGGATATCGCTCAGGCGACAGAATTTATCGAGGCAAAGCCCGGCAAATACGATACGGAAATCGCCCAGGGCGGCGCCAATGTTTCCGGCGGCCAGAAGCAAAGGCTGTCCATTGCCCGGGCTCTGGTGAAAAGGCCTCAAATCTATATCTTTGACGACAGTTTCTCCGCGCTGGATTTCAAAACCGACGCGGCGCTGCGCAGCGCCCTGAAAAAAGAGACCGGCGGCAGCACCATCTTCCTGGTGGCTCAGCGCATCAGCACCATTATGAATGCGGAACAAATCATCGTCCTGGAAGCCGGACGGATTGCCGGGATCGGAACCCATCCGCAGCTGATGGAGACCTGCCAGGTCTATCGCGAGATCGGCCTCTCGCAGCTGAGCGCGGAGGAACTGGCATGAGCGAAAAACGAAACGGCCGTCCCTTCGGACCGCGCATGGGCGGGCCCGGATCCGGCCCCATGGGGCATATGGGCGGCGGCGGTGAGAAGGCGAAAGATTTCAAGAGCACCATGCTTCAGCTGCTCCGATATATCGATGAATACCGGCCCAGAGTCTATCTGGTGATATTCCTGGCCGCCTTTTCCTCTGCATTTTCCATTGCAGGGCCGAAGCTTCTGGGAAAAGTCACCACCAAGCTGTTCGAAGGGCTCATGGCCTGGCATCTTGGGACCGAGCTTCTGACCGACTTTGCTTATATTAGAAGGCATGTCCTTATTCTGGTGCTGCTCTACAGCATCTCTGCCATCTTCTCCTATCTCCAAAGCTACATTATGTCCGAAGTATCCATGAAGATCACCTACCGGTTCCGGAAGGATATTTCCGAAAAGATGAACCGGCTGCCTTTGAAATACTACGACAAGCAAACCCACGGCGCCATTCTCTCCAGGATCACCAACGATGTGGATACGGTCAACCAGACGCTGAACCAAAGCCTGACCCAGATCATCACCTCCATTGCCACGGTCCTTGGGGTGCTGGTCATGATGCTGAGCATCAGCTGGTCCATGACCTTCGTTGCTTTGATGACCATCCCTTTGTCGCTGGTTTTCATCATGCTGGTGGTTCGAAAATCCCAGGGTTATTTCAAGACCCAGCAGAAATACATCGGGGAGATCAACGGCCAGATCGAAGAAAATTATGCCGGGCACAATGTGGTCCAGGTGTTCAACGGGGAGGCTGAGGCCATTCGCACCTTTCGCCTGCTGAACACGGAGCTTTTCGATTCAGCATGGAAATCGCAATTCCTGTCCGGCCTGATGATGCCTATCATTACCTTTGTGGGCAATCTGGGTTATGTGGCGGTCTGCATCCTGGGCGGGTATCTGGCGGTGAAGAAGATGATCGAAGTGGGAGACATCCAGGCCTTTATCCAATATGTCCGGTCCTTCACGCAGCCCATTACCCAATTGGCCAACATCTCCAACGTCCTCCAGTCCACGGCCGCTGCCGCCGAGCGGGTTTTCGAATTCCTTGGCGAAGAGGAGGAAAGTGCCGAAGCCGGTAAAGAAGACGCTCCGGAAACCGTCATCGGCCAGGTGGAATTCAGAAACGTCCATTTCGGCTATTCCAAGGACAAAACCATCATCAACGACTTCTCAGCCACGATCCGGCCCGGACAGAAGGTGGCCATCGTAGGGCCCACCGGCGCCGGAAAAACCACCATCGTCAAGCTGCTGATGCGGTTCTATGACCTGGACTCCGGACAGATCCTCATCGATGGCCGTGACACCAGCCGGATGACCCGGCAGGGACTGCGCAGCATGTTCGGGATGGTGCTGCAGGACACCTGGCTGTACAATGGGACCATCCGGGAAAACATCCGCTACGGCAGCTTTGATCAAAGCGACCAACAGGTGCTGGCGGCTTCCAAGGCGGCCCACTGCGACGAATTCATCCGGGCCCTGCCCCATGGCTACGACATGGTCATCAATGAAGAGGTAACGAATATATCCCAGGGACAGAAGCAGCTGATCACCATCGCCCGAACCTTCCTGGCGGATCCCAAGATCCTGATTCTGGACGAGGCCACCAGCTCCGTGGATACCCGAACCGAGATCCTGATCCAGAAGGCCATGGAAAAACTCCTTGAGGGAAGGACCAGCTTCGTCATTGCCCACCGACTCTCCACCATCAAGGATGCCGACTTGATCCTTGTTATGAAGGAAGGGGATATCGTGGAACAAGGAAATCATGAAACGCTGCTGGCCAGAAACGGCTTCTATGCCGAGCTCTACCAAAGCCAGTTTTCGGAAGGCGAGGAATAACATGCAGGATATGAAGAGGGAGGCATTCGGGATGAGCGAAGAAAAAGCGTCTGTACAAAACCCGCAAGAGAAGACGAAAAAGGGGAATCAAGGAACACTGGGAGAAGAAAAGAAGGGTCGGAGCATGAAAAAGCTCCTGCTGCCGGTTCTAATGGTCATTGTTCTGGCAGCCTGCAGCGCGGCCTATTATTATTTCAGCCTGGAAAGCCGTTTCTTTACCACGGACAATGCGAAAGTGACCGCCAAGATGTATACGGTCACACCCGGTATGGGCGGAGAACTGCTGGAATGGCGTGTCCAGGAAGGCCAGAAGGTTTCAAAGGACCAGGTCCTGGGGCGTCAGGCAGCCCTGCCCTATATAACATCGCCCATCCGCGGCACGATTGTGAAAAACAATGCTATTGAAGGACAGACCGTGTCCGCCGCCACCCAGCTGGCGGTGGTGGCAGATACGGAGCACATGTACATCGGCGTTAACATTGAAGAGACGGATATTTTGAAAATCAAAGTGGGCCAGAAGGCAGAGGTGACCATCGATGCCTATGCCGGCAAGACCTTTTCCGGGATGGTGACCGAGATCGACCGGACCACCCAGACCTTTTTTTCCAGCACCTCCAGCTTCAGCACCAGCGGGACCTACACCAAGGTGACCCAGCTGATCCCAGTGAAAGTGGTGATCCAGAACGAAGAAAATCTGCCCATGACCTTCGGTATGAACGCCATTGTGAAGATCCATTTGAAGGATCAGGGGCAGGAAACCGGCGGCCAAAGCCAGGAACCGAGCCCTGTTGCGCCCATCACAGCCGGCAGTTCGGTTGAAGCCGCCCGGGAAATCCATGTCCGGCCGGATGTCTCCGGAAAAGTCCGGGCAGTGAATGTGGAGATCGGTCAAAGCGTCCAGGAAGGGGATGTGCTGTTTGTTCTGGACCGCACAGAACTGGAGCTGCAGGCGCAGCAGGCCCAGGCCGGCTGCAATGCCGCCCTTTCCTCTTACAGGAATGCAAAGTCGACCTTTGACAGTCAAGCCAATGTCGTGCCTTTGCAAAAAGCGCACGAGGAAGCCGTCGCCGCCTTTGAACGGATGAAGGTGTTGTATGAGGCACAGGCAGTTTCCAAAGTGGACTTTGACAATGCCAAGGATCGGGTGGATATCTCCCTGGCCCAGCTGCAAGCGGTCCAAGCCTCCGCAAAAACCGCATTGGACGCCGCTTCGGCCCAGCTGGAATCCGCCCAGGCCGCCTTGGCGATCCTGCAGGAAAAGCTCAGCGACTGTGAAGTGAAGGCGCCCATGGCCGGATGGATTGCTGCCAAAAGCATCCAGGAAGGCGATATGGCATCGGCCCAGACCGCCGCTGTGACGCTGATCGATATCCAGAAAATCCTCCTGCCCATCGATGTTTCCGAAACAAACATCACCCGGGTCAAAGCGGGGGATGAGGCAGAAATCACCGTTCAAGCCATCGGTTCCGTTTTCAAGGGCAAGGTGGCCCGGGTGGCGCCTGCCTGCAACCCGGCCACAGGCATGTTTCGGGTGGAGATCGAGGCAGACAATCCGGAAGGCCTTTTGAAAGCCGGCATGGCGGCGGATGTGAAGATTCCCTGAAGCCGGCGGCATTAGGAAGCGCGATAAAAGAACAAAAGAGCGATGGACCGGTACCCCGCCGATCCATTGCTCTTTTTTGAGTTGGGGATGGTTTCAGAAAGCTTCAGCAGGCGGTCATGTTGCCGAAAACCTCCGGACGGCGGTCCTTGAAAATGTCGATGGACCAGTTGCCTTCCACTGAAACGAAGCCTTTTTTTCTGGAAACGGCCACATCGATGTCCGTCACCAGCATGGTTTCTTCTTCACCGGCCCGGGTGAGCAGCTGTGCGGAGGGGGAAATGATCCGGCTGCCGCCAATGAAGTGGGAGCCTCGTTCATCGCCGACGCGGTTGGCGGCCATGACATAGACTCCATTTTCAAAGGCCCGGCTGATAGGAAAGATTTCCCTTGTTTTTTCACTGCCCAGCGGCCAGTTGGTGGGGATCAGAAGAACGTCTGCGCCCTGAAGGGCATAATAACGGGCCAGCTCCGGGAAACGCACGTCATAGCAGATAAGCATGCTGAGCCGGCCGATGGGGGTCTCCACGGGAGGCAGCGGGGGCTGTCCCTGAGCCACAAATTTGTCAGCACCGATGTAGGGCAGGTGCATTTTGCTGTAAATCTGCAGGAGACCCTCGGGACCCAGAAGGGCGGCGGAATTATAGGACGCTCCCCCGCGCTTTTCCAGGAACCCGACGGCGGCCATGATCTTGTGTTTCTCACAAGCGTGGATGATCTCACGGATATGGGGATCATCCACGGCCACTGCCTGGTCCTCTACTTCTTCCCTTGTGTTCATGCAGTAACCCTGAAGGGCGCATTCCGGGAATAGAGCCAGGGCACAACCGGCTTCCGCCGCTTTTTGCAGATAATCGGCCACCTTTTTGGTATTTGCTTCAATGTTGCCGTATTGGATATCCATTTGAACACATGCGACTTTGCTTTTTGTTTCCATATCGATGCCTCCTTGATCGTTAGGTTGGTATTGTGCGAAGGGTTCCTGGATATGAAGCGCGACCACCTCCTGTGTGATAAAAATTAAACAGACCGCCCCCTTTTTGGCGATGAAACGGCCGGCGTCCGGCGGAGCCGGCGGAACCATCGCGTGAAAAAAGGAACGGTCTTATCGGGCAATCGAAATCGGTCGATACTCCCTCAGCCAGTTCATGATGAAATTAAAAGTCTCAGGGAATCAGATCAGCCAGAGGCTCCTTGAGTACAATGTTGGTGACGGCGGTTTGGGTGGCGTTGTCATAATCCTTCAGGATCGAACGGATCGAAAGTCCAAGCTCCTGCTGCAACGCTTCCTTGAGCCTTTTTTTGAATAGATTCAGAAGGACCAGATTGATGCCGCTGGTGTTGTAGCCGCAGCTGTCCAAGGCGGCCAGGGCGCTGATGCGCTTGTTGTCGGCGACGATCACGATCATCTCGTCATGGACAAGATAGACCTTCTGGGTTTTGATGCCATGACCGTAGAGATCCATATTGACTTTATTGTTCAAACGCATGATGTTATTTTTGAGCGCGGAAATGGAAGGCATAGGCTGACCTCTCAGACGCAGGTATTAAAATCAAATGGTGCATAAGTCATTCGACGCTTCAGGGGAAAATCCTTCTTGTTCAATTTTGATCAGGCTCCGCTTATCATATATGATAAGATTTTAATAAAGCAGTGCCCTTGTCACTGGCTTTATTTTCGAATAGAATAGCCTTAACAAGATCAACAGATGCCAGGTGACACATCTGGATCGATGAAAGGGCGGATGGCTTGATGAAAGATTTCTTTGCAGAACAACCGCGGATCCCTCTTTGCTTTTCCCCCACGCCGCTGCACCGGGCAGACCGGTTGTCGGATGAGCTGGGCATCGACCTTTGGCTGAAACGCGATGATTTGACGGGGCCCAGCGCCTTTGGCGGCAATAAGATGCGCAAGCTGGAATTTTTGCTGGGGCTGGCCAAAACCCAGAGCGTTGAATACGTCTTCACTTTTGGGGCGACCCAATCCAACCATGCGATGGAGACGGCGGCCGCCTGCCGCCGCTGCGGATTCAAACCGGTGCTGTATCTGGTGGCGGTGGTTGAACCGGACAAGGACAGCCTGCGAGGCAACATGCTTTTAGACGCCCTGTTCGGCGCGGAAGTCCATGTGGTTAAAATGCTTCCGGGTGAAACGGAAAGTGAAGCCGAGGCGCGAGCCTTCGAAATGGCCCGCAAGCAGATGCATGCGCTGGATGCCGCCGGACATCACTGCATGGAGGTGCCCATCGGCGGATCAACTTACGTCGGCGCCATCGGCTTTGCGGCGGGTTATGTGGAACTCAAAGAACAGCAGGAGGCCATGGGCTTGGGTGACTTTGACTATATCGTTCACTCCACAGGCAGTGGCGGAACGCTGGCGGGTCTGGCGGCCGGACGGGCACTCTGCGGCGGGAAAGAAGAAATTGTCGCCATCACGTGCAGCATGAAGGATGAAGCCTATGAGACCAAGGTGGCGGGGCTGGCCAATCAAGCGCTGGACCAGCTGAAGCAGTCCGTCGTTCGGGTCCTGCCAGAAGACCTGGCCATTGATCGGGGCTACTTCGGAGCAGGCTACGAGATCCCCTCCGAAGCCTCTACGGAAGCCATGAAGCTTTTGGCCCGGACCGAAGGCGTTGTGCTGGATCCGGTTTATACCGCCAAGGCGTTTGCAGGCTTGTTGGACTTTATGAAAATCGGGCGGATCAAACAGGGGGAGCGGGTGGTTTTCTGGCATACCGGCGGCGCCGCTTCATTGTTTGCTGAACCGGCCATTGTTGGCAATTTAAGCGATTAGGAGGGATGAGCCATGGGAAAAAGCGATCGTAAGGAACTTGTTTTGCCGGGCAAAACAGCGGCTTTGTTTTGCGATGCCGTCCAATACGGGGAATTTATTTTTACCAGCGGCATCGTGGCTCGAAATCCGGACAGCTCGGTCTTTGCACCGGGAGACGCGGAAGCACAGACACGGTTTATTTTCAGGAGCATTTCGGACATCCTGGCAATGGCGGACAGCACCTTCCAGGATATTGTCAAGATGACGATCTATGTTCGGAATATGGAAGACCGGCTGAAAATCAATCCTCTCCGCGAAGAATTCTTCAAGGGCGCCCGGCCGGCCAGTACGGTGGTGGAGGTTAGCAAGCTGGCGCATTCGGACCTGATGGTGGAGGTCGAGGTGGTGGCGGTTGCCGGCAGCCGGATGGACAACCTGAAGGACACCCTCAAAAAAACCGTCAGCAGCGTCTCCAAAGCGGTCACAGACAAGGAGAAAGCAAAGCCAAAGGAAAAGGTGCGCAAAGTCAAGGTGCCTAAAGATCTGGAGATTGAGTAGATCTGCCGCGTGGCAGTGAGAGGAGGCATTCTCGATGAACACGCTGTGCCGCAACATCCTCGAAGCCGTGGGAAATACCCCGCTGGTTGAGCTGCAGCGGTTAACCGGGCCGGAGGATGCCAGGGTCATCGTCAAGGTGGAATTCCTGAATCCCGGAGGCAGCATCAAATCACGGCCAGCGCTGGCCATGATCGAGGCGGCGGAACGGGAAGGCCTCCTCAGGCCGGATTCCATCATTGTGGAACCCACCAGCGGGAATCAAGGGATCGGCTTGGCCATGGTGGGCGCCGTCAAAGGCTATAAGGTCAAGATCGTTATGCCGGATTCCGCCAGCATCGAACGCAGGAAGATCCTGGAGAATTATGGTGCGGAGGTCATCCTGGTGAAGGATCAGGGGAACATCGGCGAGGCCATGAAGGGATGTCTGAAGCTCGCCCTTGCCATGAGGGTTGCGGATCCCAGGGTCTTTGTGCCCCAGCAGTTTGAAAACCCCAACAACCCCAGAATCCACCGGGAGACGACGGCACAGGAAGTGCTCCGGCAGTTTGACGGACCGATCCATGCCTTCTGCAGCGGAATCGGCACCGGCGGCACCCTGGCCGGAATGGGCGCCGCGCTGAAAGCAGCCTATCCGGACCTGAAGGTGGTGGTGGC
>CALMWJ010000213.1 GCA_937873525.1 uncultured Peptococcaceae bacterium
CGGCATCGTTAAAATGATTGCCGTGGGACTGGGCAAGGAAAAGGGCGCATCCGCTATGCACTGCTTCAGCCTGGCAGAAACCATTCCCCTGGCCTATGAGACCGCCCGGAAAAAAGGTCCTATCCTGGCCGGTCTGGCGATCCTTGAAAACTCCAATGATGAAACGTATCTAATGAAGGCTGTAAAGCCTGAGGATTTTATTGCCGAAGAACAAGCCCTCCTGGAAATGTCTAAAACCCTGGTTCCCAGCATCCCCTGTGCCGGCGGCGACATCCTGATCGTCAAAGAGATGGGGAAAATGTACAGCGGAACCGGCATGGACACCAAGGTCATCGGGCGCATGAAGGTCAGAGGCGTACCGGAGCCTAAAAAACCGGATTTTAATAAGGTGTTGGTTTTGAGGATATCCAAGGCGTCCTACGGGAACGCCCTGGGTGTGGGCTTGGCGGACATCACCACCAAAGCCTTGGCGGACCAGATCGATTATCAGGCCACCTACTCCAATCTGCTGCCAACAACTTATTTGGAAAGAGGCAAGGTCCCCGTCATTATGGAAACGGAGCAAGCGGCCCTGGACACCGCCCTTCGCACCATCGGCAATGTGGCGCCCGAGGCAGCCCGAATCGTCATCATCGACAATACGCTGCATCTGGAAACCATGGTTGCTTCCGAAGCGTCGCTGGCCGACATGGACCGGGACCGGATCGAGATCCTGGAAAAGCTCACGGGGGATTTATTTGACGGACAAGGGAATCTCACCATCTAGCAAAAAAAAATTAGGGAGGAACCACAATGAGTAAGAAACTGATTGCCTTAATGCTTTGCCTGATCATGGCCTTGACCCTCGTCGCAGGCTGCGGCCGCGGCGGCGCTGCCCAGACCACAGCGCCCGCGGCAGGCGGAACAGAAGCTGCTGCCGACGGCCAGACCCTGACCATCCGAATCGGCCACGTTCTGGCGCCCACCCATCCTTACCAAGTCGGTTTGGAACATTTCGCCAAGCTGGTGGATGAGAAGAGCAAAGGCACTATGAAAGTGGAAGTTTTCCACAGCTCTCAGCTGGGCAACGAACGGGATATGGTAGAGGGCCTGCAGTTAGGCACCCTGGAAATGGCCCTGGTATCCACCGCCCCCCTGGCCAGCTTTACCAAGGATTTCCTGGTGTTTGACCTGCCCTTCATGTTCAAAGACACTGCCGCTGCCCGCGCAGCTGTGGACAGCGAAATCGGCCAGAAAATGCTGGACGGACTTGCAGCAAAAGGCATCAAAGGCCTCTGCTACTGGGAAAACGGCTTCCGCAGCGTTACCAACAGCAAACTGCCCATCGAAACCCCTGCTGACCTGAAAGGCATGAAGATCCGGACCATGGAAAACCCCGTCCATATGGACAGCTTTGCCGCCATGGGTGCGGACCCCACCCCCATGGCCTTCGGCGAACTCTTCACGGCACTGCAGCAGAAAACCATTGACGGCCAGGAAAATCCCCTGCCCATTATCGACACCTCCAAATTCTACGAAGTCCAGAGCTATCTGTCCATGACCCAGCACTTCTATGCGCCGGCCCCCATCCTGATCGCCCAGAAATTCTATGACAGCCTCACCGACGAGCAGAAGAAGATCATTGAAGAATCCGCCAAGGAAGCCAGAGATTTCGAAAGAGACCTCTGCGACAAATCCAATGCGGAGCTGGTTACCTTCCTGGAAGGCAAAGGCATGAAGATCAACTACCCCGACAAAGCGCCCTTCATCGAAGCGGTACAGTCTGTATATGAAAAATACACCGGCGACATCCCTGCTGAACTGATCACCGCTGTCCAGGCTTTCAGCAAATAAGACGGAAAACCATCCCACGGACCTTTGCATGAGTTTACCCACCCATACATCATGCTCCAACCAAGACTAAGACAAATCACCCTTTGTCTTCGACTTAATTTGCTCTCCCAATCCTCAACATACGGCTTTCCGGCGCGGGCAGGTGCCCTCAAGCCTGCCCGCCGGACAGCCCCCTCCATCCATGACAAGCCTATACTGAACCCATTGATATGATTTATATGGATTATGAAACAATAAGGTTTTGTGTGTGGAAAATATCGGTTCAACACCCTGCGTTAGGAGGTTATGATGAAAAAAATCACGCATTTTCTCAATAACTTCGAAGAATACACCTGCATCGTCCTCCTGGGGATCATGGCGGTCGTGGTATTCATTCAGGTTATTTTCCGCTTTGTGGTCAAAGCGTCTTTGCCCTGGTCTGAAGAGACCTCCCGTTACCTGCTCGTGTGGATCACCTTCCTGGGCGCCAGCGCCGGGGTCAAGACCGGCGCCCATGTGGGCGTGGAGGCGGTGACCTTGATGCTGCCGTATAAGCTGCGCAACCCAGTTTCTGTTTTCAACCTACATCGGAGGTCTCCTTCTTGATTCCGGTTAT
>CALMWJ010000214.1 GCA_937873525.1 uncultured Peptococcaceae bacterium
GTTGATTTTCCCTGAACGTGATCTGAAATACGGAGGGAATGCCGATGCTTTCACGGATCGACCTGATTTTATCCAAGAGGCATATTTTTGCCTCGGAATCCTTCAAGGATTGGGTGCGGATGCCCATTTGCTCCGCGATGATGCGGTAACGACTGGGATCGGCGTCAAAATTGAGCTCCACCACGGGGCCCAGCAGAATGCTGTTGCATTCCCCGTGCGGCAGGTCCAGCAAGCCGCCAAGGCTGTGTGCCAAGGCATGGACCGCGCCCAGGCTGGCGTTGGAAAAAGCCATGCCGGCCTGAAGGGAGCCCATCATCAGCTGGTACATGGTTTCCAATGAACGGGTTCCCGAGACGGCATCCCGGATATGGGCGGCGATCAGCCGGACCGCTTCCAGAGCATGCACATCGGTGAGGGCTGAATTCGCATTGGAAACATAAGCCTCGATGGCATGGGTCAAAGCATCCATGGCGGTGCACGCCGTCAGATAGGGGTCCATGTCCATCAATGGAAGAGGGTCGATCAAGGCAAGATCAGGCACTGCTTTTTTGCTGATGATGGCTTTTTTGACATGCTGTCCAGTGTCCAGAACAATGGCGAACTGGGAGACATCGGCTGAAGTGCCGGCGGTGGTCGGGATGCAGATCAAAGGCGGGCCGGGAAGGTCGATCTCATCGACGCCCACATAATCGAGAATGTGGCCTCCGTTGGCTGAGACGATCGAGATGCATTTGGCACAGTCCATGACGCTGCCGCCGCCGACGGCAATCAGAAGATCGCAACGGTTTTTAATAAAGAGGGCGGCGCCGGCCATGACCTCGGTATCTCTGGGGTTTGGAGTAACCTGGTCGAACAGGACATAGGGATAGCCGGCTGTCGCCAGGCTTTGGGCAATCTCATTGAACCAGGGAAGCTTGCCGATGTATTTGTCCGCAACGATCATGGGACGGTGCGCGGAAAAATGGGAGAGGTACCGGCTTACCAGGCGCCGGGCGCCGAGGCCCACAACGATTTCAGGCACGACATATTTTTTAAGCTCCAATGAAGACCGTTCCATAGGATATCCGTCCTCCTTCCGCCAGCCGAGGGGAGCCGTCGGCTTTTATCATTTTAACACCCGGGGGATTTTATTTAAATATGCCTGTGCTGGATTCTGAAGGCGAAAAGCGGTTGGAAGGCCGGGATTGCGCCGGCGCGGCGGATGATTTATATTTACATCAGGAAACCGGCCGAATGGCGAAGGGAGCGATGCGATTTGGATAAAATACGCGTATTCTTGAAAGAGCTTGATCAGGGCAGCTGGGGCTATGATGTGCAGGTCCTGGATCCGTCAGCGGCCATCCAGGATTATCTGGATGCCCTGAACCACTTTCAGGACGAGAAGGTGGCCCCCTGTCTGGGCTGCAGCGGCTGCTGCTGGGAAAGGGCGCCTCTGACAGCCCCGGATATCTTCACCTATGGGGACCTCTTGTTTGGCGGCGCGATCACGGACCGGCCGATCCGGCGTTTTCTGGAAGCCTATGGAATCGTCTATGCCCAAGACGGAATCGTGGACATCATCCTGCGGCGTGACGAGGATGGGGCTTGCATCTTTCTGGATAAAACGCATCACCGATGTCAGCACCACAGGCTCCGCTCCCTGGTTTGCCAAACCCACATCTGCCTGCCGAAAAGCCGTCGGGCGGCGGACCTTCGGGGACAGCTGGTCAACGCTGGAGAAAACGAGCTGGTCCGTCGCTACGCCTTGGAATTCGATGGGCAGGCACCGCACATCGATGAGGGGGGCGGACCGGTCGATTGGAAAGCCTATGAAGGCAAAGGGTTTACGGACAAGACCGGCTTCGATGATATATTATTGAAGGATGTGGTGGATGAAGCCCTCTGGAAGCGGCTGACGGCGGAAGAAACCTGTTAACAGGGCGGATGGGCGATTTGGCAGCGCGGGCAGAAAAAGCTGCTGCGGCCGGCGATTTTCATGCGGCGAATCGGTGTGCCGCAAACCGGGCAGGGCTCCCCTTCCCTTCGGAAAACCTGCAGGTGGTATTGGTTCTCCCCCTGCCGGTCCAAGCCGTCCACGTAATTCCGAAGGCTTGTGCCGCCGCGGCGGATGCTTTGCTGCAGAACGTGACGGGCGGCCTCGGCCAGAGCGTGGATTTCCTCCGGGCTCAGGCTGCCGGCAGTCCGCAGGGGGTGGATGCCCGCTTCGAAAAGCGCTTCGTCGACATAGATGTTCCCCAAGCCGGAGACCACGGTTTGATCCAGAAGGGCGCATTTGATTTTTGAATTCTTTTTATGGCGGAGCTTTTCCTTCAGGATCTCTGCGGTGAAATCGCTGCGGATGGGCTCCGGACCCAGGGCGGCCAGTCCGGAGATCCGCTCCATTTCTTCCCGCCGGACCAGCCAGCAGCGGCCGAAACGGCGGACATCATTGAAACGCAGCTGCGCCTCATTTTCAAACTGGAAAATCAGATGGGTGTGGGGCGGGACCGGCGACTGAGGGTCTTCCGTCCAAAGCAGCTTTCCGGTCATCCGCAGATGGAAGACCAGACACCAGTCCTCACTGAGCTCCAGGATCAGATATTTGCCGCGGCGCTGCAGCGCCAGGATGCGCAGGCCGGGCAGGATGGCGGCGAAGGCCTCCGCCGCAGGCAGCAGGATCCCCGGATGACGGATCTGCAGGCCG
The DNA here is from genome assembly GCA_937873525.1 of uncultured Peptococcaceae bacterium. Lineage (GTDB taxonomy): Bacteria > Bacillota > Peptococcia > DRI-13 > UBA5745 > UBA5745. The sequence continues at coordinate 2,684 of CALMWJ010000214.1, forward strand.
GTGATCTGCCTGCCTGTCAGGCAAGGCTCCAGGCTGCGGCGAATGGTTTCGACTTCGGGCAATTCCGGCATAATAAGCTCCTTTTTAAGACAGGGATGATCAGAAGGGCCGACGCCCCTTCTCCCTTTGGCAGATCCATGCTAAAATGGGAACGGATCCCGGACATTCCTGCAAGGAATCCCTGGGGTAAATACAAAGGCATCGCCATTCGATCAGGAATAATTTGTGATCAAGTATAGTCGATAACACGAGAAATAGCAAACCGCTGCGGGAGGGAATTATGAACGATTTAAAGCCAAAACGGGTCGCAGATTCCATGACGGAACAAGTCCAGATCGTACTGCCGCAGCACATCAACGGCAGCAATCGTTTGTTCGGCGGCCAGCTGGTGGCTTGGATGGACATTGTGGCCGGGGTTGTGGCGCGGCGCCACTCCAATTGCGCCGTGACCACCGTCGCCATTGACAATTTGCAGTTCAAGGCGCCTGCCTACGTGGATGACGTGATGGTCCTTACCGGCCGGATCACCCATACCGGCAAAACCTCTATGGAGGTCAGGGTGGATGCGTTTGTGGAATCCCTTCATGGCGGGAAGAAACTGGTGAACCAAGCCTATTTTGTGATGGTGGCGCTGGATTACAATGAGAACCCGACGGAAGTCAAACCCCTGATCCTGGAAACGGAAGAAGAAAAAAGCGAATGGGAGGCAGCCGTCAAGCGCCACAACCTCAGGCGGGAGCGCCGGCTGGCCCAGTATTGAAGCGTATGGCCGATCCAATTTGAAAATCACCATGTATACAGGGTTGTCGTTGACCCTGCCGCGATTGTCATGTATAGTTTAAATGCTTTTTTCTAAAAGGGGATGGAACGTTTGATCCGAATTAAAATCATCAATCCCGATCACGGCATGACCGAAACGGAAATGCAGGAAAGGATTGAAATTCTGAAAGGCGTTGTGGGACAAGACACGGAACTGTCCATGGACTGTCTGAGAGACAGCGAAATTTGCATCGACTCCGCGCTTGATGTGGCTTTAGCGGCCCCGGAAATCCTTCAGCAGACGATCCGGGCTGAAAAGGACGGCTATGACGGCGTGATCCTTTATTGTTTGAGCGACCCCGCGGTGGCAGCCTGCAGGGAGGCCGTTCACATCCCTGTGCTCGGCGGCGGGCAGGCTGCTTTGATCACGGCCTGCGGTCTGGGATATAATTTTTCCCTGCTGACCACGAGCCGGCTGAGAATCCCTGAGAAAAAAGAATTTGTGAGAACCACGGGTGTGGATCCCGACAGGCTTTGTTCGATCCGTTCCGTTGATTTGCCCATGGGTGACCTCAGGAAAAACCTTCGGGAAACCATCGAACACCTGGTCCGGGAAGGACAACATTGTGTTGAGGAGGATGGTGCCCAAGTCTTGGTTCTGGGATGCCTTTCGTTTTTAGGCATGGCAGAGGAAGTCAGTGAACGTATCGGAATACCGGTGATCGATCCGGCAAAGGCCGCCGTCGCCATGATGGAATGCCTGATCCGGCAGGGGCTGAAGCACAGCAAGAAAGCCTATCCGACGCCGCCCGCAGGACAAAGGACCTGGGCAGCGGGCCAGGTCCGGATCCATTAAAAAATACATTAAATGAGGAGCAAATGAAATGAAAAAGAACCAACTCGTCAGCTTACTTTTGATCGCACTCTTTGTTCTCGGCATCGCCGCCGGCTGCGGCAGCCAGCAAGCCCAGACCACGGCCCCGGCAACAGAAACCCAAACCGCCACAGCCCCTGCCGCCGAGAAAGAAAAGCTGGTGCTGGCCATCAATGCAACCTTTCCCCCCTTTGAATCCGTGGAAGTGGATGCCGCCGGCAAACAGACCTTCGTTGGCATCGACATGGACATTGCAGATTACATTGCCGAGAAACTGAACGTTGAATTTGAAATCACCGACATGGCCTTCAGCGGTTTGGTCACCGCCATCAGCTCCGGCCGTGCGGATATTTGCATCTCCGGCATCTCCCCCACGGCGGAACGTCTGGAAGTCATCGACTTCTCCGAACCCTATTTCTATCCTCAGACCGGGATCCTGTCCCTGGACGGCTCCGGTTATACGACCCTGGAATCTCTGGAAGGCAAAAAGATCGGCTGTTCCATGGGAACCACCTATGCCAAACAGGCCGCTTCCGTGAAGGATGCGGAAGTCGTCGAGCTGGACAACACCCCCCTGGTGGTGCAGGAAATCATCAACGGCCGGATCGACGCCGGGATCTTTGATGGTTCCCAGGCCTTCGAGTTCATGAAAGAATATGACAATCTGGAGCTGAATCTTCTGCCTGCCGAAATGGTTGCCGAAGACAGCTATGCCATTGCGCTGCCGAAAAACTCTCCTTATAAAGACCAGATCAACCAAATCCTGGCTGAAATGAAGGAAAACGGCAAAATGGATGAAATCCTGACCAAGTGGCTGGGTGAAACCTACGTTGCCCAGCAGAAATAACTAAAAGGAGCCAAAGCCTATGGATTTGGATTTTGGTCGGGTGATCCCTTATCTGCCGCTGTTGAAAAACGGGATCACAATGACCTTGAAATTTACCTTCTGGTCAACGATCCTTGGCTTTGCCTGGGGCGTCGTGCTGTCGCTGATCAAGGTGTCGCCATTTAAGCCTTTGGCCTGGTTTGGCAAAGCATACACCTCTTTTTTCAGAGGAACGCCGCTCCTGGTCCAGCTGATGCTGATTTATTTTGCCACGCCTCAGCTGGTCGGATACAACATCAGCGCCATGGAGGCCGGCGTATTGGCCTTCGGGCTGAATTCGGCGGCGTATATCTCCGAATCGATCCGCGGCGGGATCCTATCGGTGGACAAGGGACAGCGTGAAGCGGCGATGGCCTTGGGGGTTCCGAAATTGTGGATCATGAAGGACATCATTTTCCCGCAGGCCATTAAAAACATCCTGCCGTCGTTGGTCAATGAAAGCATTGCGCTGCTGAAAGACTCCAGCATGGTGGCCATCATCGGGGTGGGAGACACCCTGCGCTGGGCACAGCAGCTGCAGGCCAAGACCTTCCGGGCGTTTGAAGCCTTCATCATTGCGGCTGTGGTCTATTACGTTCTGGTCATGGCCCTGACCTCCATCGGCAATGAGCTGGAAAGGAGGGCCAGAGTCAGTGATTAAGATTCAGAACCTCTCCAAAAAATTCAAGGATCTGGTGGTCCTGAAGGATATTTCCCTGGAGATCCATAAAGGGGAAGTGGTGGCCATCATCGGGCCCTCAGGGTCCGGAAAATCCACCCTGCTTCGCTGCATCAATCTGCTGGAGACCCCAAGCGGCGGACAGATCTTCATCAAGGGCAAATCGATTCTGGATAAGGATGCAAATCCAGAGAAGCTGCGGAAAAACATCGGCATGGTGTTTCAGCATTTCAATTTGTTCCCCCACATGACGGTCCTTCGGAACATGACCTACGCGCCGATGGTCGTCAACAAACTGTCCAAAGAGGAAGCAGAGAAAAAAGCTGTCGAACTCCTGGCCAAGGTGGGGCTGAGCGATAAGACCTATGAATACCCCAGTAAGCTGTCCGGCGGCCAGAAGCAGAGGGTGGCCATTGCCCGGGCCTTGGCGATGGAACCGGAGATCCTGCTGTTTGATGAACCCACCTCCGCCCTGGATCCGGAAATGGTCAAGGAGGTGCTGGAGGTCATCAAATCCTTGGCTCATACCGGCATCACCATGGCCCTGGTGACCCATGAAATGGGCTTTGCCCGGGAAGTTGCCGATAAAATCTGCTTTCTGGACGACGGTTATCTGGCGGAGGTCGCGACGCCGGAGGAATTCTTCAGCAGCCCGAAATCCGAGCGGGCCCAGCAGTTTTTGGACAAAGTGCTCTAGAGATTCGAGGATTTCGAGGATATTGAAACACCAAGGTTACGTGGAGTCCCCTCCGCGTAACCTCTTGGTGTTTTTTGGGAATACAGGGGCCGGATCTTGCGGACCGGTCCGGGAGGGGAAGCTTTATGACAGAAACCTTTGAAAAAATCCAATGGCCGAACCAAGCCCGCTGCGCGGTGATGCTCAGCTTCGATCTGGACGGCGACACGATCTGGGCCAATGGCAACCGCAGTTATACCGGCGGCGAAGACTTTATCCGGTCCACCTCCATCGGCGATTATGGTCCCAAACGTTCCGCGCCCCGCATTTTGGAGCTGCTGGACCGGCACCGGCTGAAGGGCACCTTTTTTGTGCCGGCCAAGGTGGTCGAAGAAAACCCGGAATTGCTGCAGACCATTGATCGCGCCGGCCACGAAATCGGCCATCATGGTTACCGGCATGAACGGTTTGTGGATCTGACCCGGGAAGAACAAAAAGAAATTATTTTGCACAGCCAGGATATTTTCCAACGGGTCATCGGGAAAAAGGCCAGAGGCTACCGCACACCCTCCGGGGACTGGTCCAGAGAGACGGCCGGCCTGCTGAATGAGCCGGGCTTTTCCTATTCCAGCTCCATGCGGGGGGACGACCGGCCCTACCGGACCATCATCGATGGTCAAATCACCGATTTCATTGAAATCGCCCCCAAGTGGGATCTGGATGATTTTGTCCAATTCGGCTACAATATCTTTCCTGCGGAGCCAGCCGGCCAGGACCGGATATCCGGCATTGAGCACGTCTATGATAATTTCCGGCAGGAATTTGACGGCTATTACCGTTTCGGCCTCTGCTTCGTTTTATTGATGCACCCCCAGATCATCGGAAAACCCGGGCGCATCATGATGCTGGAACGGCTGCTGCAGCATATGAAATCCCATGAAGACATCTGGTTTGCCACCGGCGAGGAGATTGCTGCCTGGTGGCGGGCCAATCATTAGGAGGCGAGGCATATGTTAGAGGTGAAATCCTGGCCCCGGGGGGCTCGCTGCGCGGTGCTGCCGACGGTGAATCTGGATGCGGACCAATTCTGGCTGGGTATGTTTCCGGACAGCATCACCCGCCCCAAGACGCTGTCCATGGGGGAGTACGGGATCCAACGCGGCTTGGACCGGCTGTTGAGGACCTTTGGGGAGTACGGGATCAAAACCACCTTCTTTGTGCCGGGCCTTGTTGCGGAACGTTATCCGGCGGCCATCGAAAAAATCTTGGTTGAGGGGCATGAACTGGCCGTCCACGGGCATACCCATACCAGCATGCATCTGCTGACGCCGGACCAGCAGATGGAGGAAATGGTCAAAGCCCGTGAGGCACTGCAAAAGCTCAGCGGCAGGAAGCCCTTGGGATTCCGGGCGCCGGAAGGGGAGCTGACCCTGGAGACCTTGAGGCTGGCTCAACAATGCGGCTTCACCTATTCGAGCTCATTGTACGGAGATGACCGGCCTTACCGGGTCGATTTGGGGGCTGCATCCTTGCTGGAGATCCCTATGCACTGGGAGCTCCATGATTTCCCCTATTTTGCCTTCAACTATGGACCGGCCTTCCCCATCGGCCAGGGGCGCACGGCCAGCTACAGCCAAGTCACGAAAACCTTTCAGCGGGAATTCGACGGATACTATCAGTTCGGATTGGCCTATGTGGCCCAGTTCACGCCGCAGACCATCGGTTCCCCGGGGAAAATCAAAATCCTTGAAGAGGTCCTTGAACATATTGCTAAGACTGAAAATGTCTGGATCGGAACCTGCGAAGAGCTGGCGGCCAATTCAGCTTAAAGCAGAACCGGATATCATTTCTCAGAAAACGCTTGCGGTGCCATTGACTGCGTTCAGGCAGCCGGTTTTGC
>CALMWJ010000215.1 GCA_937873525.1 uncultured Peptococcaceae bacterium
GGAGATCGCAATGCCATAGAGGCCGGCAAATTTATAGGAGAAGATGATCGCCACAGCAACTGCCAGCACCGGCAGGGCGGTGGACATCATGCCCTGAGCCAGACCGGAAATGATGTTGGTGGCAGTACCGGTTTCAGAGGAACGGGCGATTTCTTTGACCGGAGGGAAATCCGCGGAGGTGTAGTATTCGGTGATCTTGCCGATCAGCACGCCGGCCACCAGGCCGACGACACAGGCCACGAAGGCGCCGAAAGCGGTCACGCCGGTGCTGTCCTTCAGGAAGAAATTGCAGAGAACATAAATGGCAATGAAGGTAATGACCGCCGCTACCATTTCACCGGTGTTCAAAGCCCTGGCGGCTTTAGAGGGGTCATTGGATTTAACAAAGTAGGAGCCGATGATGCAGGCGATGATGCCGGACGAGGCAATCATCAGGGGCAGGAAAAACGCGCCTGCGCCCAGTTTCAAGGAAATCGAAAGCGCCATGGCCGCGATGATGGAGCCTACATAAGACTCGAACAGGTCGGCGCCCATGCCGGCCACGTCACCCACGTTGTCGCCCACGTTGTCGGCGATGACGGCAGGATTCCGGGGATCGTCTTCGGGAATACCAGCCTCGACCTTACCGACCAGGTCGGCGCCCACGTCCGCGGCTTTGGTATAGATACCGCCGCCCACACGGGCAAACAGGGCGATGGAACTGGCGCCCAGAGCAAAACCGTTGACAACGCTGGGGGTGTCAAAGAGGAAGCAAACGATGCTGAGACCAATCACGCCCAAGCCCACCACGGACATGCCCATGACGGCGCCGCCGGAGAAGGCGATATTCAGCGCTTTGTTGCCGTCGGTACGGGCCGCATTGGTGGTCCGGACGTTGGCTTTGGTGGCAACGTTCATGCCGATGAAGCCGGCGCTGATCGAACAGATGGTGCCCAGAATGAAGGCAATCGCCGTCGCAGGCTGCAGGCTGTCCGCTCCGGGTGTGGCAAAGCCGACAATCGTGATAACGGCGGCCACCCCGATGACGAAGAAGAACAGGGTCTTGTATTCCTGACGTAAAAAGGCCATTGCGCCTTCATGGATGGCGGCGGCAATCTCTTTCATCTTGTCCGTGCCGGCATCCATCTGGCTGATTTTGCGTGCCAGATAAAAAGCAAAGAATAATGCCACCAGTCCCGCTCCTGCGCCCAGGAGCAAATACGTAGATTCCATGATGAATAATTCCTCCTTATAATATGCGCACTGCGGCGCACAAAGATATACAGCTTTCCGCAAGCCCTCTTGATGAGGCTCCCATATAGAATCTTCTTAAATAATGGACAGAATGATCGTCAGAACCATAAACGCGATGGCGCTGATGGTCGATAATTTTGAAAACAGGTCATCCAGGCCTTTTTTGCTGCCGCCGAACAGGGATTCCGCGCCGCCGGCAATGCTGCCGAGGCCGGCACTTTTACCTGTTTGCAGCAGAACCGTGGAAATCAATCCCAGGGCTGCGATCACCTGAAGAATCTGCACAAAAATTTTCATCTCTTTCTCTCCTTCCAAACCGGTAAAGGAAATGCAGATATGATCCTATCTGCATTTCGGCTCTGCCAGTTTCTGCGTAACGGGAATATTCTATCATAAGCCGGGAAGGGTTACAACCTTATTTTCCAAGGGCGCGGAAGGCTTTCCGTCCGGGATATTGGGCCGCGTCGTCCAGTTCTTCCTCAATGCGCATCAGCTGGTTGTATTTAGCCACCCGATCGGTCCGGGAGGGGGCGCCGGTCTTGATCTGGCCGGCATTGGCAGCCACGGCGATGTCGGCGATGGTCACATCCTCGGTTTCCCCGGAACGGTGGGAAATCACCGCCGTGTAGCCGGCCCGTTTCGCCATCTCGATGGCATCCAGGGTTTCCGTCAGGGTGCCGATCTGGTTCACCTTGATCAGGATGCTGTTGGCGACGCCTTTTTCGATGCCGTCCGCCAGGCGGTCGGTGTTGGTGACGAACAGATCGTCCCCCACCAGCTGGATCTTCTGTCCAAGGGCCTCGGTCAGCTTCTTCCAGCCTTCCCAATCGTCTTCTGCCAATCCGTCTTCAATGGAAACGATTGGGTATCGGGATACCAGTTCCTGATAAAAACCGATCAGTTCTTCGGCACTCATCACTTTATTTTCGCCGGCCAATTCGTATTTGCCGTCCTTGTAGATTTCAGAAGCCGCCACATCCAAAGCCAGGAAAGCGTCCTTGCCGGGAACATAGCCGGCTTTTTCGATGGCTTCCACGATGACCTGCAGCGCTTCTTCGTTGGATTTCAGGTTGGGGGCAAAACCGCCTTCATCCCCCACCGCCGTGTTGTAGCCTTTGGTCTTAAGAACTTTTTTCAGGCTATGGAACACCTCGGTACCCATCCGGAGCCCTTCGGAGAAATTGACGGCACCAACAGGCACCACCATGAATTCCTGGATGTCCACGTTGTTGTCGGCATGCTGGCCGCCGTTGAGGATGTTCATCATGGGGACCGGAAGCTGCTTGGCATTGGTGCCGCCCACATACCGGTACAGTGGAATTCCGAAATATTCCGCAGAGGCTTTGGCGATAGCCATGGAGACGGCTAAGATGGCATTGGCGCCCAGCTTGCTTTTGTTGGGTGTCCCGTCCAGATCCAGCATCAGTTGATCGATGCCCACTTGGTCGGTGGCGTCCAGCCCGATCAGAGCAGGCCCGATGATGGTATTTACATTGGTTACAGCATTCAAAACGCCTTTGCCCATGTAACGGTCCGGATCGCCGTCTCTCATTTCCACGGCTTCATAGGCTCCGGTGGATGCGCCGGAAGGAACTGCCGCACGGCCGACGGTGCCGTCCTCCAGGACCACTTCGGCCTCCACGGTGGGATTGCCGCGGGAATCCAGAATCTCCCTGGCATAAACATCAGTGATTAGCGTCATTGTAAAACCTTCTTTCCTTGTGAATTCGATTTTCGAGGCCTGCACGCAGGCCTTCGCGTTTATATCAGCAGGCTTTCACCGGTCATTTCAGCCGGTTTCTCCAAACCCATGATGTCCAGGATCGTGGGGGCCACATCCTGAAGGGATCCGCCCTCCCGGAGTTTTTTACCAATGAATGCTTTTCCCACCAGAATAAAGGGGACCGGCCGGCTGGAATGATACGTGCAGGGGCCCTCCCCCTCGCAGTCCCACATGGTTTCCGCATTGCCGTGATCTGCGGTGATCAGCACCGTGCCGCCCTGAGCCAGGACCGCTTCCACATTTTTGCCAACCCAGGCATCCACCGTTTCCACCGCCTGAATGGTCGGTTCCATCAGTCCCGTATGTCCGACCATGTCCGGATTGGCATAATTCAGAATGATCAGGTCGTACAAACCGCTGCGGATCTTTTCATTGACCGTTTCCCCGATCTGGGGCGCGCTCATTTCCGGCTGCAGGTCGTAGGTAGCTACCTTGGGGGAAGGGATCAGGATCCGGTCTTCATTGGGATTGGGTGTTTCCTCTCCCCCGTTGAAGAAAAAGGTTACATGGGGGTATTTCTCCGTTTCGGCGATGCGCAGCTGGCGCAGCCCAGCCTGGCTGACCACCTCGCCCAGGGTATGGCTCAGGTCCAGGGGCGGGAAAGCCACCTTGACCGGAAGGGTCGCGTCATATTGGGTCATGGTGTAAAGCTGGATTCCCGGCGCTTTGCCGCCCTTGCGCAAAAATTCCTTAAAATCCTCGTCGATCAGGGCATGGCTGATTTCACGCATCCGGTCGGTTCGGTAATTGAACATGATCATCACGTCCCCTTCCCGCACCAGCCCCGCCGGCTGGCCATCGGTGTCGACGATCACGGTGGGCAGCACAAATTCATCCGTCTCCCCCCGCGCAAAAGCTGTCTCGACCGCCTCCACCCCGGAAGCCGCCTGGAAGCCCTCGCCGTCCAGCATCGCCCGATAGCCTTTTTCCACCCGCTCCCACCGGTTGTCCCGATCCATGGTATAGTATCGGCCGCTGACGGTGGCGATTCGGCCCGTGCCGTCCCGCTCCATCTTTTCTTCTAATTCTTTCACAAAGCCCAACGCACTGCCCGGCGGCGTATCCCGCCCGTCCAGGAGTACGTGGACGTAGACCCGGGGAGCTCCTTGTTCTTTTGCCATGGCCAGCAAAGCGAAGATATGGGAAATCTCGCTGTGGACACCGCCGTCGGACACAAGCCCCAGCAGATGCAAGGCCTTGTTCTGTTCCTTTGCAGTTCTGCAGGCCTCCGTCAGCACCTCGTTGGTCCTGAATGCTCCGGTGCGGATCGCTTTATTGATGCGGGTCAGTTCCTGATAGACCACACGCCCGGCGCCGATGTTCAGGTGTCCCACTTCGGAATTGCCCATCTGTCCCTGAGGCAGACCCACCGCTTCCCCGGAGGAAAGCAGGCTGGTGTAAGGATACTGGGCCTTCAAGGCCAGGTAATTGGGGGTTTTGGCCATGGCAATGGCGTCATGGGATGGGTCCTTTCCATCGCCAATGCCCCAGCCGTCCATAATGATCAGCATGATCGGTTTATTTGACATGTCGCCCACTCCATTCCATCGATGCGGCTCAAGCTCTACAGGACCAGATAAGCGCCCTTGATGATCCGGCCGAAGCTGTCCGGATCCAGGCTGGCGGCGCCGATCAGCATGCCGTCGATGTCCGCCTGATGCATCAGTTCCTCGATGTTGTCCGGTTTCACGCTGCCCCCGTAGAGGATCCGCACCGACCGGGCAACCTGGTCGTCGTAGGTGGCCGCAACCCATTTCCGGATAGCCCGGATGGTTTCCTGGGCATCGCTGGCCTTGGCGCTGACGCCGGTTCCGATGGCCCAGACCGGCTCGTAGGCAAGGACCATGCCCGCCACCGCTTCCGGACTGACGCCGGCCAGGCAGGCGGCCAGCTGGCCAAAACAGATCTTTTTGGTATTACCGGCCTTCCGTTCCTCAAGAGTTTCCCCGATGCAGAGGAGCGGGGTCAAACCGTAATTCAAGGCCGATAAGACCTTTTCATTAATGAAGGCATCCTGCTCGCCGAAGATCCGGCGGCGCTCCGAATGGCCCAGGATCACGAAGGTGCAGCCGCTGTCCTGCAGCATCAGGGGAGAAATCTCCCCGGTAAAGGCGCCCTGAGCCTGGGGATGCATATTTTGGGCACCCAGCTGGACGCCGCTGGAACGAAGGGCTTCATTCAAGGCCGGCAAGGCCGTATAAGGGGCGCAGATCAGCAGCTCCAAAACAGAGGCTGACGTGCCGGGCGCTCCGGCAGAGAGCAGCTGGGAGGCCAGCTGTTTGTGCAGCTGCCGGACAAAGCTCCGGGCTTCCTCCTGGGTTTTGTACATTTTCCAGTTGGCGGCCAGAAGCGGCTTGCGGACCTTGGGGACGTAGGCTTCTTCCTTCTCAGCAAGAATCTGGATCCCCGGCAGTTTCTTGCCTTCCAGCAATTCCAGGGAAGCACCGCCGCCGGTGGACAAGTGGGTCATTTGATCCCCCACCCCCGCCTGCTCCGCGGCCGCCACCGCGTCTCCGCCGCCCACCACCGTCATGGCGCCGCTGGCAGCCATAGCCTGGGCAACGCCCTTGGAGCCTTGGTTGAAGGCTTCCATTTCGTAAACACCCAGGGGGCCGTTCCAGATGATGGTGGCGGCATTGTTGAATATTTCCGTCCATTGGGCTACCGTGGCCGGACCAATATCCAGAGCCATCCAGCCTTCAGGGACTTTGTCCGCGGCCACCACCTGATGATGGGCGTCTTCAGCGAAAGCGTCTGCCGCCACCAGGTCCACCGGGAAAACCAGCTTGCATTTTCCCTTGGCCACTTCCTTTAACATTTCCCGGGCAATATCCAGTTTATCCGCCTCGATTTTCGAAGTCCCCATATCCAGGCCTTGCGCCGCCATCAGGGTATTGGCCATGGCGCCGCCAAACAACATATAATCTGCTTTTGCTGCTAAATTCTCGATCACACCCATTTTGTCGGACACCTTGGAGCCGCCCATCACCACCACCAGGGGATGTCGGGGAGCATCCACCACAGAACCCAGGGCGATCATTTCCTTTTCCATTAAAAAGCCTGCTAAAGCAGGCAGATAGTAACCCACGCCAACCGTCGAGCAATGGGCCCGGTGGGCGGCGCCAAAAGCGTCGTTCACATAGATATCGCCCAAGGACGCCAGCAGACGGCTGAAGTCGGGGTCATTTTTTTCTTCGCCTTCCCAGAAACGGACATTCTCCAGCAAAGCCACTTCCCCCGGCTTGATTTTGTGGGCCGCTTGCTGGATGCTGCGGGGGTCTCCGTATGGAATGAAGGCCACAGGCCGGCCCAGCAGCTCCGCCAGATGGGCCGCCACCGGCTCCACGCTGAGTTCCGGACTGGGCTGGCCCTTCGGTCTTCCCAAGTGCGTCATGATCACCAGCCCGGCGCCCTTGTCGAGAATGTAACGGATCGTCGGCAGCTCTGCTTGGATGCGGCTGTCATTGGTGATCACACCGTCTTTCATGGGCACATTGAATTCAGCCCGCAGCAGGACCCGCTTTCCTTTCAGCTCAACGTCCCGTATGGTCTTTTTTGTCATATTGATTGGCCTCCCCGCCTTATTTTCGTTTCTTCAACGGATTAAAGCCGGCTGCCCACATAAGCTGCCAGATCCACGCACCGGAGCGCGTATGCCCATTCGTTGTCGTACCATGCAAGGACCTTGATCATGTTGTCTTCCAGGACCATGGTGCTCAGTCCGTCCACGATGGAGGAATGGGGATTGCCGTTGTAGTCGGTGGAAACCAGTGGCAGTTCATTGTAATCCAGGATACCTTTCATGGTGGTTTCAGCAGCCTTTTTCAAGGCACCGTTGATTTCTTCGACGGTGGCGGGCTTTTCGAGCTCTGCCACAAAGTCCACCACAGAAACGTTGGGTGTAGGCACCCGCATGGCCATGCCTTTCAGCTTGCCCTTCAATTCAGGCAGCACCAAGGCCACCGCCTTGGCCGCCCCGGTGGTGGTGGGAATGATGGACATGGCCGCAGCCCGTGCGCGGCGCAGGTCTTTATGGCGCCCGTCCAGGATCTTCTGGTCGTTGGTATAGGAATGGACCGTGGTCATAAATCCCCGTTGGATGCCAAAGGCCTGATGAAGAACCTTGGCCACCGGCGCCAGGCAGTTGGTGGTACAGGAGGCATTGGAGATGATGTGATGCTTTTCAGGATCGTACTGCGCCTCATTGATCCCCATCACGATGGTGATATCTTCATTCTTTCCGGGGGCGGAAATGATGACCTTTTTGGCGCCATTCTTCAGATGGATCGCACACTGTTCCCGGTCGGTCAGCTTGCCGGTGGACTCCAGCACCACCTCCGCACCGTATTTGGCCCAGTCCAGATTGGCCGGTTCCCGGTCCGCCGTGACGGCGATCTCATGGCCGTTGATGATCAGGGAGGTCTCGGTCGCTTCCACGGTTCCCTTATAGGTTCCGTGAACGGAGTCATACTGAAAAAGGTGGGCCAGCACCTTGGGCTCCGCGGTGCCGTTGATCACCGCCACCTCCACCTGGGGATTGTCCATGGCGGCTCTCAAAGCCAAACGTCCGATCCGTCCGAATCCATTAATGCCCAACTTAACCATCATGCATTCCTCCTGTTTACTCGATTGATATTATGATGTCTTTTTCTTCTCTGGTTTAATATCTCCGGCGGAGCGCCGTACTGGGAATGCCCATTTCTTCCCTGTATTTGGCCACCGTCCGGCGGGCGATCCGAACGCCCCGTCCCATCATGATCATGGCGATCTGCTGGTCACTGTAGGGCTTGGCGGGATATTCCTCCCGGATCACCTCACGCAGCATCTCCCGGATGCTCTCGGTGGAAACCACGCCGCCCTCGGTATTTTCCAGGCCCGGCGTGAACAAAAACTTGAATTCGAAGACGCCGAAGGGCGTCTGGATGTATTTATTGGAAGCCGTGCGGCTGATGGTGGACTCATGGACCCCCACCTCCTCGGCGATTTCCCGCATGGTCAAAGGCTTCATGGCGGAAATGCCCCGCTCGAAAAATCCGCGCTGACGGCGGATCAAGGCCTCTGTCACTTTGATCAGGGTCGAGCGGCGCTGTTCAAAACAGCGCAAAAGCCAAGCCGCCTGATTCAGCTTGGTCTCAACAAAGGTTTTTGCAGCCTGGTCCTGTTGGGATTGATCCATGAGAACCTTGGCATAGGCGTCGTTGATGGAGATCTGGGGCATATAACTTTCGCTGAGGACGATCCTGAAATCCTCCCCATCCTTTTCCACCACCACATCGGGAATAATATAGGTGGTATCCTCACAGCTGCTGAAGCTGCTGCCGGGCTTGGGATTCAGCCTCTTGATCCTGTCCACCAGGCCCTGGACCACCGGGGGCGTGAGATCCATGGCTTTGGCAATATGCAGCACACCGCCCTTGGCGATCTCCGGCAAATAATCCTGGATGAGGGTGCAGAGGTATTTTTTTTCCGTCGCATCCATTTCCTGACGATCGATCTGGAGCAGAAGACATTCCCGCAGGTCCCGGGCGCAGACGCCGGCAGGATCCAAGGTCTGCAGCTGCTGCAGCGTCCGTTCCACCTGCGTGAGGGGCGCTCTCAGGTCCATGGCGGCCTGTTGGATTGAAATGCTGAGATAGCCGCAGGAATTGAGATTGCCAATGAGGTAGTCTCCGATCCGGCGGTGGTCTTTTTCCAGCACCATGAAATGCCATTGGTTCAACAGATGCTCTTCCAGCGTGGTCTCTTTGGCCTTCATCGGCTCATAGTTGGTTTCTTTGGCCGTTTCTTGGGGGAATTCCCGGCGCTGCTGATGCTCCCGGGTCTTCTGTGTGAATTTTTCCCAGTCGATGGTCCGGGTCATCCGATCCTCTTCATCGCCGTGGGTTTCCGGTTCCACAGCTTCCAGCAAGGGATTTTCCATCAACGCGTTGGTTGTGAATTCAAGAAGATCCGCCGTGGACAACTGCAATATTTCAATGGCCTGACGCAGCTCAGGCGTTATAATCAATTTTTGGGTTTGTTCCAGATGCAACCCGATATCCATCCTGTCACCTCCGGCAATCACGCCAGTCCTGCCTATCTTGGACTAAAACATTGTAGCATATATTGTGCCATATTTCAAAGGAGTTATCCTATAATTCTCAGATCATCAATATAGTATAGCCTAATCAGAGCATTCAGCCGATGCCGCTGCTTCCGGAACTAAAAAAAGCAGGGCACCAGAAATACGGTACCCTGCTGTGACAGACACCTCTCTGATTCTGTCAAGAAAACGGATTCAAGCTTACTCGGGCTGGGGCGCACCCACGGGGCATACATCAGCACAAGCACCACAATCGATGCAGAGGGCTGCATCAATTACATATTTGCCATCGCCTTCAGAAATCGCTTCAGTGGGGCAGCCTGCTGCGCAAGCACCACAGTTGATGCAATCGTCATTAATAACATAAGCCATTTTTTTCACCTCCGTTGCCGTTATTCGAATAAATTATAACTTGCTGGTCCCTATTTAGCAAGCCTAATTTCATCCTGGCCGGCCTGGCTGCGCTTCCGGATCTCCATGGCCAGTTCCTCCAATTTGCGCATCCGGTGGTTGATGCCGGATTTGCCGATGGGCGGCTGCATCAGTTCCCCCAACTCCTTGAGGTTGATTTCCGGATTCTCGATCCGCAGCCGTGCCAAGTCCGCCAGCGGTTTGCTGATGTTGTCCAACCCTACGGTCTCATCGATCAGGTGAATGTTTTCGATTTGCCGGATGGCCGCGTCCACCGTCTTGCCCAGATTCGCCGTCTCACAGTTCACCAAACGGTTGACTTGGTTTTTCATATCCTTCATGATTTTCGTGCTTTCAAATTCCAGCAGCGCCCGGTGGGCGCCAATCACGGTCAGGAAAGCCGCAATGTGCTGGCTGTCCTTCATGTAAACCACATACCACTGCTTGCGGCGGCTCACCTTCGCCTGCATCTCCGGAAAACGGTTGATCAGGGCTGCCAGGGAAGCCGCCAGCCGCTCATGGCTGGTAATGATCTCCAGATGGTAATTGCCGTCGGGACTGCTGATGGAACCGCCGCCCAGAAAAGCGCCCCGCAGATAACAGCGGCGGCAGCATTGGGTCCGGATCAGATCCTTTCGGATGCCCGGCAAAATGGCGCGCCCCTCCCCTTCCGCCAGAATGCCCAGCTGGCGCAGGACCTCCGGCACCCGATCCCCCGCCGGCACCCGGATGTTGTAAAGGGTATGGCGTTTCAGGCGGGTTTGCCGTTTGATGGTGATTTCGCCTTCGATATCAAAGCAATCCTTCAGCAGCCGATAAACCTTTCGGGCGGCCGCGGAATACTCCGTGGTCACATACAGGCCCATTTTGGAGCCGGTTCCCAAGGTCACCGTGCCGTCCATCCGGACCATGGCCGCCAGTTCCGCCAGCCGGCAGCAGGGCTTATCCGGATAGATGCGGGCCAATTCATCCTTGGTCTGAACAGAAAAGGAGGTCTTGTCGCTCATGGGGTCTCCTTATGCCGGTCAATATCCCGGTGATGCACATCCGCATGAAATCCGGCTGCCTGCAGCGATGCGACCAGCTTCTCCGCAAGGGTCACCGACCGGTGCTGGCCGCCAGTACAGCCGATGGCCACCACCAGGCTGCTCTTGCCTTCCTCAATGTATTTGGGAACCAGATACTGCAGAAGCTGGCTGTACTTCTCGAAAAATACTTTGGACACGTCCTGCTGCATGACAAACTCCCGGACCGGCGCATCCATGCCGGTCAAGGGGCGAAGCTTCGGGTCGTAATAAGGATTTGGCAGAAAACGCACGTCCATCAGAAGGTCAGCATCGTAAGGGATGCCGTACTTGTAACCGAAAGAGACTACATAAATATAAAACTGAAGGCCTTTGGAACCGCCGTGGATCCTTTCCTTCAGGATCACCTTAAGGTCACTGACCTTCAGTCCCGAGGTATCGATGACCACATCCGCCTTGCCTCGCAGATCGTCCAGGCGGTTTCGTTCCATCTGGATATCTTCCAGAAGCTTGCCTTCTGAAGCCATGGGATGCCGGCGGCGTGTCTCCTTGAAGCGCCGGATCAGGGTCGCTGTGCCGGCCTCCAGAAACAGGATTTTGGGAATATAGCCATGGCGCTGCATTTCTTCAAGAGCAGGCAGGACATAATTGAAGAAGCTGCCGGACCGCACATCCACGCCCAGGGCAACGCGCTTGATCTCTCCGTTGCCCACCACCATTTCGGCCGTCCTCAGCAGGAGGGCTGGCGGCAAATTGTCGATGCAGAAATAGCCCCAGTCCTCCAGGATCCGGAGCACGTTGGTTTTGCCGGCGCCGGACTGGCCGGTGACGATCCAAAAAATCACCGAGCGTTTTTGTTTTCCCGGGACCGGATCCGCCAGCTTCATGCCAGGCTCCATTCCCTCAGTGCAATCTTCCGCCATGGAGACGCCTCCCTTTATTTTTACATTGTATCCGTATCCCTAGTTTTTCAAAACCCATTGTTCCAGAGCCAGCGCCACGCCATCAGCGTCATTGTCGGCGGTGATCCATCGGGCTTTTTCCTTGATGCTGTCCACCGCATTGCCCATGGCGATGCCCCAGCCGGCATATTCGATCATATCCTGGTCATTGGGGCTGTCGCCGATGGCCATGACCTGATGCCGGGTGATCCCCAGCGCCCGGGCCATCTGGCTCAGAGCAACCCCTTTCCCTATATCCGGCCGGCCGAATTCCAGAAAATGAGGCTTGCTGGGCATGACCTGCAAGGTTTTGCCAAAGGCCTCAGCCGCCTCTTTCATAACATGCTGGACCTGGCGGGGGGAGGCAATCATAGAAAACTTGGTGGCACCCTGTCCTCTCTGCCGAAGCAGATCCCCCAGATCCTCCACCACATTGAGGTAGGTGCGGGTCAGGGCCTGATAACGGGCGGCTTCCGGCGAATGCTTTTCGATATAAAGGTCATCGCCCATATACAGATTGACGTGATGACCGTAAGGTTTGAGAAATTCCACCAGGCGGCAGCTGATGTCCAGGTCCATGGGGTGATGGCTGAGGATGCGGCCGTCGGCCATGACCACCATGGCGCCCTGATAGGTGATCAGGGGCACATCGATGCCCAGTTCCAGCGCATAGGGCTGAGCCGATACGAACATGCGGCCGGTGGCGATGGTTACCGTCACCCCTTGGGTCTGGGCAGCCTGCAAGGCCTGCTTGGTCCGATCGGAAATGGTCAGATCGGTGCGAAGCATGGTGTCATCCAGGTCGATGGCCACCAGCCGAATATCCGGTTTTGAGGCCGTGCGGGCCCCGACGTCCTGTTTTTCCGGCTTGGCCGGCAGGCCGCAAATCGGTGCATGTTCTTGATTTTTGTGCTGCATGGTCAGTTGGTTCATTTTTCTTTCCTTTATATTGTTCGGTTTGTATGGCTTGATGGATACTGCTTGTTTTTTCTGCCTGCATCAACGCAGTGAGTTGAGAAGCCCGGAAATCAGGGACAGCAGGATGGCCGCCAGAATGGCGGTGCCCCAGCCATCAATCTCGATGCCGCTGACCAAAGACCCCATGATCTTCAGCATCAGGGCATTGATCACAAAGGTAAAAAGGCCTAAGGTCAAAATGGTGATGGGAAGGGTCAGAATGATAAAGACCGGGCGAATGAAGGTGTTGATCACCCCCAGCACCAGAGCCGCCACCAAGGCTGCCGTAAAGCTTTCCACATAAAAGCCTTTCAGAAGATACGCGATGATCAGAAGCGACACGCTGTTGATCAGCCATGACAATAACATTCCGGACATTTTCATTCCCCCTTTATTCTCTATTATATCGAAGAAGGCCCCGGTTCACAATGGCATTCATCAGGATGGAACCAGTCGTACACCGCCGCGGCGGCTTTCCGGCTGATGCCCGGCGTCTGCTCCAGCTCCTCCAGGGATGCGTTCATGATGTTCTTCAGCGACAGGTCAAACCGCTGCAGCAAAGCCTTTTTCCCTTTGGGTCCCAAGCCCGGGATTTCATCCAGGGCCGAGGTGAGATTGCGTTTGCCGCGCAGCAGCCGGTGATAAGTGATGGCAAAGCGATGGGCTTCATCCCGCAGCTGCTGCAGCAGCTGGAGGCCGGGGGACTTGTGGCCCAGCACCACCGGATCCGGTTGATTGGGCTGATAGATCCAATCGAATTGTTTCGCCAGACCCACCGTGGGAATCGAGGCCAGACCGGCCACCTCCAGGATGGCCCGGGCGGCGTTCAGCTGCCCTATCCCGCCATCGATGACCACCAGATCCGGCATCCAGCCAAAGCGTTCATCTGCCAGCCGCTCCTTGCTAAAGCGCCTCAGGATCACCTCCGCCATGGAGGCGAAATCGTTGTTGCCCTCCACCATACGGATCTTGAACCGCCGGTAAAGGTCCGGGCGGACCTTGCCGTCCACGGAAACCACCATGGAGGCCACGGTCTCGGTGCCGGAAATATGGGAAATGTCATAGCATTCCATGCGATGAGGCGCCTCCGCCAGGCCAAGGACCCGCTGCAGCTCCTCCAGGCCCTGCCGGGTCCGATCTCCCTGCAGATCCTGCTGACGTTCGTTGAGCAGCAGCAAATCCCGGGCGTTTTTGCCCACCATGGCCATCAGCTCCTTGCGGTCCCCCCGTTTGGGCACCTTGACCTGGACCTTGCGCCCTCGCAGCTGGCTGAGCCAGGCCTCCGTCACACCCTCTTCCTCTCCGGTTTCCGGCGCCGGCACATAGATCTCCGCGGGAATGTGCTGCACCCGGCTGTAGTATTGCCGCAAAAAGGGCGTCAGCACATCCTCCTCCCCTTGGATCCCCTCCATGAAAAAGGATTCCCGTCCTTGGAGCTTGCCTTCCCGGATGAAAAAGACCTGGACGCAGACCTTGCGGCTGCCCCGGGCGTAGTTGATCACATCATAAGTATCCTGCTTTTCCGAAACGATCTTTTGTTTCTCGGCCACCTTTTCCATAGCCAGCAGCTGGTCCCGCAGCTGGGCCGCCTTCTCGAATTCCAAGGCTTCGGCAGCCTCCCGCATCCTGGTCTCCAGAACCTTGCAGAGGGACTCCTGTTTGCCTTCCAGGAAAAGGGTCACTTCACGGATCATTTCCTGATAGGCTGCGGCATCCGCCTTGCCCATGCAGGGCGCCATGCAGCGGCCGATATGGGCGTTGAGGCAGGGACGGGTCATCTTTCCCCATTGGGCCGTGGATTTGCAGGTGCGCAAAGGAAAAACCTGCCGCAGCAGCTTCAGGGTCTCGTTGACCGCGCCGGTGGAGGTGTAAGGCCCGAAATAGCGGGCGCCATCCTGGCTCATGCTGCGGACCAGCTCCAACCGGGGATATTCCTCCTGCACGGTGATCTTCAGATAGGGATAGCTCTTGTCGTCCATCAGGCGGATGTTGTATTTGGGTTTGTATTTCTTGATCAGGTTGCATTCCAGAATGAGGGCTTCCACCTCGGAATCCGTCAGGATCCATTCCAGGTCCCGGATGTGGCGGACCAGGGCCCTGGTCTTTTCGCTGTGGGCGCCCAGCTCATTGAAATACGAACGCACCCGGCTTTTCAGGCTGAGGGCCTTGCCCACATAGATCACCTTGCCGGCTTCATCCTTCATCAGGTAGACGCCCGGCGCCGCCGGCAGGTTCTGCAGTTTCTCCTCGATTTTATCGTTCATCCCCTACTGCCTTTCATGGAGCGGTTATCGATAGCTTCATTAAAATTCATGAAATAAAACCGGCTTCAGGAATTGGCCGGTGTAGCTGACCGCCGACGCCTTGACCAGATCCTCCGGCGTGCCCTGGGCCACCACGGTGCCGCCTTTGTCCCCGCCCTCAGGCCCCATGTCGATGCAGTAATCGGCCGTTTTGATCACATCCAGATTGTGCTCGATCACCAGCACCGTATCACCGCCGTCCACCAGACGCTGGAGGACCTCCAGCAGCTTGGCGATGTCGTCGCTGTGCAGGCCGGTGGTGGGCTCATCCAGGATATACAGGGTCTTCCCGGTGGAGCGGCGGGACAATTCCGTGGCCAGCTTCACCCGCTGGGCTTCGCCCCCGGACATGGTGGTGGCCGGCTGCCCCAGGCGAATATAGCCCAGGCCAACGTCCTGCATCGTCTTCATTTTCCGGTGGATCTTGGGGTGGTTTTCGAAGAACTCCACCGCCTCATCCACCGTCATGTCCAGCACATCGGCAATGTTCTTGCCCTTGTAACGCACCTCCAGGGTCTCCCGGTTGTAGCGCCTGCTTTTACAAACCTCGCAGGGCACATAGACGTCCGGCAGGAAGTGCATCTCGATTTTCAAGATACCGTCGCCGGAGCAGGCTTCGCAGCGCCCCCCCTTGATGTTGAAGCTGAAGCGGCCCGGCTGGTATCCCCGCATTTTGGCCTCCGGCGCCGACGCATACACCTGACGGATGGCATCGAAAACCCCGGTGTAGGTGGCCGGATTGGAGCGAGGCGTCCGCCCGATGGGGGACTGGTCGATGTCAATGACCTTGTCCAGCCACTCGGTGCCCAGCAGCGCATCGTGGGCGCCGGCTTTGGTCCGGGCCCGGTTGAGCTGGGAGGCCAGGCGCTTATAGATGATTTCGTTGACCAGGGAGCTTTTGCCGGAGCCGGAGACCCCGGTGACGCAGGTAAAAACCCCTAGAGGGATTTTTACGTCGATATTCTTTAAATTATTCTCTCTTGCCCCCTGGACCGTCAGCCATTTGCCGTTGACCGGCCGCCGCTGGGCAGGGATCTCAATTTTTTTGACGCCGGTCAGATACTGGCCTGTGATGGATTCCGGGCATTGCATGATGGTTTCCAAAGGGCCCGCCGCCACCACGTGTCCGCCCTCCACCCCGGCTCTGGGGCCGATGTCCAGAATGTAATCGGCGGCCCGCATGGTGTCTTCGTCATGCTCCACCACCAGCACCGTGTTGCCGATGTCCCGCAGATGCTTCAGGGTTTCGATGAGACGGGCGTTGTCCCGCTGGTGCAGACCAATGGAGGGTTCGTCCAGGATATACAGCACCCCCATGAGGCTGGAGCCGATCTGGGTGGCCAGGCGGATCCGCTGGGCTTCCCCGCCGGACAAGGTGCCGGCCGCCCGGTGAAGGGTCACATAGTCCAGTCCCACATTGATCAGAAAGCCGATGCGGGCTTTGATTTCTTTGAGGATCTGATGGGCGATGATCGTATCCCGTTCCGACAATACCAGTCCGTCGAAGAAGGCCCCGGCCTGCTCCACCGACATACGGGTCACCTCGATGATGTTCTTGCCGCCCACAAAGACGGAGAGGATCTCCGGCTTCAGGCGGTCGCCATGACAGGAGGGGCAGGGCATAGAGGTCATGTACTGTTCCAGGTCGGTGCGGGCGTAGTCGGAGGAAGACTCCCGAAAGCGCCGCTCGATCATGTTGAGGACCCCTTCATACTTGGTCTCGTAGGAACGGCGTTGGCCCTGGGAATTGGTGTATTGGAAGGTAATGTCTTCGTTGCCGCTTCCCCGCAGGATGATGGCCCGCTGCGCCTCCGTCAGATCCTTGAAGGGCACGTCCATGGGGATGTTGAAATGGCGGCAGGTGCCGTTTAAGATCCCCAGATACCAGTTGGAGATCCCATTGATCCAGGGGTCGATGGCCCCTTCCTGCAGCGTCTTGTTTTTGTCGGGGATCACCAGGTCCGGATCCACCTCCAGCTTGAAGCCCAACCCGTCGCAGGTGGTGCAGGCGCCATAGGGACTATTGAAGGAAAACATGCGGGGGGCCAGATCCTCAAAGCTGATGCCGCAGTCGGTGCAGGCAAAATTCTGGCTGAAGATCTGCTCCTGCTCCGGGGTCTCGGCGGATTGCTGGCTGACCACCGTCACCAAGCCTCCGGACATATGCATGGCCGTTTCCAGAGAGCCGGCCAGTCGCTGGGCGGAATCCTCCCGGAGGATGATGCGGTCCACCACCACTTCGATGGTGTGCTTTTTGTTTTTGTCCAGCTGGATCTCCTCCGCCGCTTCCCGCAGCTGGCCGTCCACCCGGACCCGGACGTAGCCTTCCCGGCGAATGTCCTCAAAAATCTTGTGGTGCTCGCCCTTTTTTCCCCGGATCAAGGGGGCCAGCAGCTGCAGGCGCGTCCCGATCCCCAGGCTCATGATCTGGTCCACCATCTGGTCCACGGTCTGCTTCTCCACCGGCTTGCCGCATTTCCAGCAATGCACCTGGCCGATGCGGGCATAGAGCAAGCGCAGGTAGTCGTAGATCTCCGTCACAGTCCCCACTGTAGAACGGGGGTTTTTGCTGGTGGTCTTCTGGTCGATGGCAATGGCCGGCGACAGCCCCTCGATGTAATCCACATCCGGCTTGTCCATCTGGCCCAGGAACTGCCGCGCATAGGAGGACAGGGATTCCACGTAGCGCCGCTGGCCCTCCGCATAAATGGTGTCGAAGGCCAGTGAGCTTTTGCCGGAGCCGGAGAGGCCGGTGAT
>CALMWJ010000216.1 GCA_937873525.1 uncultured Peptococcaceae bacterium
TTCACCACCCCGCTGCGTTCCGAAAACATGCCGCCCAAGGCCACCACCAGAAGGGGGATCGAGAAAAACATCGTCTGCTGGAACAAGAAATAAAACGTGCTCATGGTTATTGCTCCTTTCTCCCCCGGATCCATCGGCCAATGACATTTTTAAAGATCAAAGAAAATGCACTGAAATAGATGATGGCCGCGATGATGATGTCAATGACCTCCGGAACAAAATTCGACAGCTGCAGATAGAATCCGCCTTGGGTAACATAGGCGATAAACAGCCCTGCAAATAAAATTCCGATCGGACTGGACATGCCCAGCAACGCCACCGGGATGCCATTGAAGCCTTCCACGGCCAGAATATCCACGACTTCAATATGTTTGCCGGAACCTGCAAGAAAAAGGAGTCCGGCGCCGATGCCCGCCAGGACGCCGGCAATCACCATGGACAGCATGATGTTGCGCTTGGCGTTAATGCCGGCATACTGGCTGGCGTCCCGGTTGAAACCGCAGGCCTTCAGCTCATAGCCAAAGGTGGTTTTATTGATCAGGATATGGATCAGAATCACCATGAGGACGGCGATGTAGAAGCCCCCGTTGACGCTGGACCGGGGAAACAGCTGGTCCATGCCCCATTTCGGTAAAACGGCAACGGGCGTCATGCTCTGATTGCGCAGCTGGTCGTAAACCGTCCGGGTTACCAGATAATTCACAGAATACATCCCGATGTAGTTCATCATGATGGTGGCAATGACCTCATGCACATTGGCGTAGGCCTTCAAAATGCCCGGCAGAAGCGCCCACAGCCCTCCGGCAATCCCTGCGGCCAGCAGCGCCGCGATCCAATGGAGGACGGGGGGCAGACTTGTCCAATGGACGCCCACCAGGACTGCCGCATAAGCCCCCACGATGAATTGCCCGGAGGCCCCGATATTGAACAGGCCGGTCTTGAAAGCAAATCCTACGGAAAGGCCCGTCATGATAATGGGCGTCGCAAAATATAGCACCTGTCCGATGCCCTTGGCCCCTCCAGTGAATCCGCCGAAGAGGATCGTCTTGAACCCGCCCAGGGCTTGGGCAGGGTTGCTGATCAGTAGGATCACCAGTCCGAAAAGCATCCCCACCAGAATCGCGCTGATGGAGGAGGTCAGGCTGACGAGGTTTTTTTCTGACAACAAATCCGACTTGCCGATCCATTTTGGCATCATTGGACCTTCCCCCTTTTCGAGCCGGCCATATAAAGCCCAAGCTCCTGAATGGTGGTTTCTTCAGGATTCAGCTCCGCCACCATCTCCCCTTCAAAAATCACCAGGATCCGGTCGCTGAGATTCATCACCTCGTCAAGCTCCAATGAGACCAGCAGCACCGCCTTGCCCGCATCCCGCTGGTCCACCAGCTGCTTGTGGATGTATTCGATGGCGCCTACGTCCAGCCCCCGGGTCGGCTGTACGGCAATGAGCACATCCGGGTTGCCGTCGATCTCCCGGGCGAGAATGGCTTTTTGCTGATTGCCCCCCGACATGCTGCGGGCCGGGGTATAAGGACCCTGGCCGCTGCGGATGTCAAATTCCTGGATCAGCCGGTTGGCGTAATCATACATGGCGTCGAATTGGATAAAGCCCCGGTGCTGAAAATCCTCTGTATAATAATTCTTCAGAACCAGATTTTCGGCTAGGGAATAATCTAGGATCAGCCCGTGTTTGTGGCGGTCTTCCGGGATATGGCCGATCCCCCCGGCATTGCGCTGCCGAATGGAGGCCTTAGTGATGTCCTGTCCGTTCATAATCAGCTGGCCGCTGACCACCGGCTGCAGGCCGGTCAAGGCATAGACCAGTTCCGATTGGCCGTTGCCATCGATCCCGGCAATGCAAAGAATCTCATTGCGACGCACCTTGAAAGATACATTCCGGACGGCATTTTTCTGATTGTGACGGGATTTTACCGTCAGATTTCTGACCTCGAAGACATCCTTCTCCGGCTGGAAAGACTTTTTTTCTACGGCGAAACTGACCTTGCGTCCCACCATCATTTCCGACAGGTCCTCTTTGGTCACGGCAGCCACCTCAGCCGTGCCCACATATTTCCCTTTGCGCAGCACCGTACAGCGGTCCGCAACCGCCATGATTTCTTTAAGTTTGTGGGTAATGAAGAGAATGGACTTTCCTTCCTTCGTCAGCCCCCGCATGATCTCCATTAAATCCTCGATTTCCTGAGGGGTCAGCACGGCGGTGGGTTCGTCAAAGATCAGGATCTCATTGTCCCGATAGAGCATTTTCAGGATTTCCACCCTCTGCTGCATGCCAACGGTTATATCCGATATCAGAGCCTCCGGATCGACCTTCAGATTGTAACGGTCGCTGAGCTCCATGACTTTCTTTTTCGCTTTATCCATGCTCAAGAAACCGTGCCGGGTGCTTTCAATGCCCAGCACGATATTTTCGATGACTGTAAAATTGTGCACCAGTTTGAAATGCTGATGGACCATGCCGATCCCCAGCCGGTTGGCATCGTTGGGATCCTTGATCTGGACCTCCTGCCCGTTGAGGCGGATCGCGCCTTGGTCTGGACGGTATAAGCCAAACAAAACGCTCATCAGTGTGGATTTGCCGGCGCCGTTTTCACCCAGCAGCGCATGGATCTCCCCTTTGCGCAGCTGAAGGGTGATGTTGTCATTGGCAATAACGCCAGGAAACATTTTAGTGATCCCTAACATTTCGATGATGTATTCCATAGAAACCTTCCTTTCCAAGGCGGGTTTGATACCGGGGAAGGACCTTTTGCGGCTGCGCCCCTTCATGGCGAATAAAAAACTGTCCGCCGCAGCAGCTGCGGCGGACAGCAGGTTTACGGGTTATTCGACCACGGTGGTTTTCACAACTTTGGTGGGAATCTCCGTGGCGGCCTTCACGTCTGTGTCTTTGATCATTTTAGAGGCCAGTCCGTCGGTATCCTTGACCAGCATGTCATAAATTGCATCATAGTCCGCCTGGCTGAATTTCTGCCACTTGGAGGTGGCCATAGGCAGGCCGACGCCGTCGGTGGTGACATCCAGACTCACGCTCTTTCCTCCGGGGAAGGTCCCGCCGTAGAAGGCTGCGATGCCGTCATAAACAGACACCCCCAGCATCTTCATGGCGGAAGAGATCACGGTGGGGGATTCCGGAGACTGGTCCACGTCGACGCCGATCACTTTGCCGCCGCCCTGCTCCGCAGCCGCCATGACCGAGTTGCCCACGGCGCCGCCTGCGGCAAAGATTACTTCGGTGCCGCCTTTGTACCAGGAAGCGGCCAGCGTCTGGTTTTCCGGGGTTGCGGCAAAATCGCCGGTGTACTTGTACAGCAGTTTGATGTCACCGGACTTCATGCCCATTTCAACCGCCGCATAGTCGGCGCCCTGGACGAAGCCGTAACCGAACCGGATCACGGCAGGAACCGCCATGCCGCCGAGGAAGCCGATGTTCTTATAGCCGTCTTTCACTGCCGCATAGCCTGCCAGGAAGCCGACCTGCTGTTCCGCATAGAAAACGGAGTAAACGTTCTTTTCAATACGGATGTTGTAGTCCCCGCTATGCGGTGCGCCATCCAGCAGGATGAAGCTGACATCCGGATGAGCGTCCTGGGCTTTGAAAATCGCCGGTTCAAAAAGGTATCCGGGGGTTACGATCAGTTTTGCACCGCCTGCAACCGCCAGGTCGATGGCCGCAACATAGGCATCGGTGGATTTTTCGGTGGGTTTGTAGTATTTGTGGGTGATGCCCTTTTCTTCAGCGTACTTCTTCAGGCCTTCCCATGCGCCTTGGTTGAAGGATTTGTCGTCGATGGTCCCAATGTCGGTGATCAGTGCCAGCTCATACTTGCCTTCTTCGGCCGCCGGAGCGGTGGTCGCCGGCGCTGTGGCGGTCTCGGTCGTCGCTGCCGGCTTCGTGCCACAGGCAGCCAAAGAGAAGGCCATCGTCAGCACCATCCACAGAGCCAATATCTTTTTCATACGCTTCATACTTTTTCCTCCCTCGATTTTCTTTTTTTGCATTATGAGCATCCTCCATGGGTTGATTCATGGGGGCCAATACAAACAGAAGC
The DNA here is from genome assembly GCA_937873525.1 of uncultured Peptococcaceae bacterium. GTDB lineage: Bacteria > Bacillota > Peptococcia > DRI-13 > UBA5745 > UBA5745. The sequence continues at coordinate 4,071 of CALMWJ010000216.1, forward strand.
AGAAGAAAGCATCAATCCCTGGCCAGAGGGACGTCTGCCGGACCGAAAGCCAAGGGTAAAAGCTCGCTGAGGGTATGGATCTCATAATCGATTTCTGATTTTGCCACAATAATCTGAAAACTACCTTTGCAAAACTCCGTCATTACTTGGCGACAGACCCCGCATGGTGCGAAATAGGCCAGCTGGTCCAGCGGGGTATCCCGGTGCCCCCCCACCACGGCGATGGCCTTGAATTCCCGTACCCCTTCGGATACCGCCTTAAAGAATGCGGTCCTTTCCCCGCAATTGGAGGGGGAAAAGGCTGCCGATTCAATGTTGCATCCCCGGTAGATCCTGCCGTCGGCCGTCAGCAACGCCGCGCCCACGCAATAACCGGAATAGGGCGCATAGGCCATCTCCCGCGCCGCAAAGGCTTCTCTGATCAACTGTCTGGGGTCAATGGCTGTAGCTTCCATCTCGAAAACCAGATCCTTTCCCTTTAATATTGGTTGCTGATCTGTTCTTCCAGCAGCTTAATGGCCGAGCTGGTGCCCAGCCGTTCAGCCCCCGCTTGGAGGAACCGGACCATGTCCTCTCGGGAACGAATCCCGCCGGCTGCTTTGATCTTAACCTTGGGGCCCAAATGCTTTTTAAATAGTTCGACATCCTCCAGGGTCGCTCCTGCCGCACCGAAGCCCGTGGAGGTTTTTATGTAGTCCGCGCCGGCGTCTGTCACACACTGGCATAGGAAGATCTTTTCGGTCTCGGTGAGATAGCAGGTTTCAATAATCACTTTTAAGATTCGATCCCCCGCAGCCTCTTTAAGTGCGGCGATTTCCTCTTGTACGGCGTCCAAATCACCGTTTTTGACATCGCCGAGATTGATCACCATATCCAGTTCATTAGCCCCTTCGGCAAGGGCCTGGCGGGTTTCGGACAATTTAGCCTCACGGGTGCTATAGCCTAATGGAAAGCCGATCACGGTGCAAATGACCAGTTGGTCGCCGAAAGCTTCGCGGATTCGATGGACATAAGCCGGAGGAACGCAAACAGAAGCGGTTCCGAATTGGATCGCTTCCTCACAGAGTTTTTGGATGTCTGCCCAGCTAGAAACGGCTTTCAGCAAAGTATGATCAACGCGCTTGAGAATTTCAGAATCTTCCATCCTAACCCCCCCTGATCATAGTGTCATCCCGATTCGATTGTCATTCTCATCATAGTATATTCGTTTGATTATGTCCAGTCTTGTAAATGATTAAACCTATTCGGCTCGGGCCGATCTTAAAATAAAAAAGATGAACCGCCATTGGCCGCAGGGAGGATGGGCCAAGACCGTTCATCAAAAGGGAGGGGGACAAAGGTAAGCATTGCCTGCTGTCAGCGCATGAATCGAGGGATCCCCAAGGTCGTTTTAAAGATGATTCACTGCGATCCTGGCGGCATAAAAGTTGATTTCCGGTGTATCCGGTTCTGCAACGCAGCCGGGGGTGATCATAAGGCCCTTCCGTCCGGCATTTTGGACCGCTTCTTTCACATGGCCTGAAATTTCTTCATGGTTTGCCGTTGAGAGCCATTTCTCATTGATGCCGCCCAGAAAACACTTGTCAGAAAGCTTTCTGGCTTCATCCATGCCGGGGCTTGTCCAGCGGTCATGCCAATTCAGACAATTGACAGGGTATTCCGCAATTTTTTGGAACATCGTGTTGTCCCCATGGATATGGGCAATATTGAAATAGGTGATATCTTTATAGGCTTCGATGACTTGAAGGTCATAAGCTGCGCCAAACTCGTCGTATTCCGCTTCCGTGACCCAATCTGTATTGGCACATTGGGTTGCAAAAAAGAACCCGGCAACGCCTGCTTCGATATTGGCCTTCACAAAATCGATGGTTGTCTCTGTAATGGCTTTCAGGGCATGATGCACATCCTCCGGGTGGGATCTCATATCCTCGAAGACCCGGGCTCCGGCCAGCTTTTTAGCCGTCGTCAAAGGACTGAATATGGTCTGGACGTATGGCAGTTCTTCGCCTTTTAATTGCTTCTGAAGCTGTCTGGCCAGCAGGAGCTGCTTTCCGTGGGCACCGAAGCAGCCCGGCAGCGGTTCAATTTCTCTCCATTCTTTGACGTCCTGAATGGCGAACTTTCTTTCCATCACCGGTTGGGTTTTCGTACAGTAGAAGGTGCAGCTCAATCCAAAGTCATGGGCACTATAATTGCCATACGGCATCATTTTGATGAAATCCATATCATAATTACGGGCGATCTGGATCTGGGCTTCCGCCAACTGGACCGGGTCTTGATCCACGTGAGGGATATGGTACCAGATGCTGAAGGGCGGCCGGTCGACATCCTTTTTCTGAATGGCCGCAAGAATACGTTCTTTCCTCGTCATGATTTCCATTTGAGTTTTTCATCCCTTCTCTAATAAGATACTAGGCTGCCTGAGCATTCTTTTTCCGGTCCAGCCAACGCTTGAAGTCCGGCCAGAACGGCGAAAGCAAGAAAATCAAGTCGATCGCCAGCAACGCCATCGGCAGGGGCCTGAACAAGGTTTCTGCAAAATTTCCGCCCAGAAGCTGCATGGTTCTCCGGAACTGGATTTCTACATTTTTGCCGAGAACAAAGGCCAAGACAAAAGGCGCCATGGAAAAATTGGCCCGGGTCATGTAGTAGCCGATGATTCCGAAGACTAAGATCACCAGCATGTCAAAGGCCATATTGCGGAAAGTATAGGCGCCCAATATACAGAAAGCGCCCACCACGGGGATCAGGATGCTGTTGGGAACCTTCGTGATCTTTGCGTAAATCGGCGCCCCGAACATACCAATCAGCAAAATGAAAAAGTTAGCCGCCAAGATGCCGAAAATCAAGCCGTAGGCAATCGAAGCGTGCTGAGAAAACAATTTGGGTCCCGGAGCCAGCCCGTGAATCAGCAAGCCTCCTAAAAACAACGCCGAAGTTCCGTTGCCGGGAATACCCAGGGTCAGCAAGGGGACCAACGATCCGCCCACAACGCCGTTGTTCGCCGCTGAAACACAGGCCAAGCCCCGTTTGTTGCCTTTGCCGAACGTATCCGGGTTCGGGTCGGTTTTCTTTGCAATATTGTAGCTGATGCCGGCCGCCACGGTGGTTCCGGCACCGGGAATGATCCCGACAACGGTCCCGATGATCGAAGACCAGACATTGGTTGTCAGCATTTTCATTTGTTCTTTAAACGGAATGATCGCGCTGCCCTTGATCGCTTCCTCGCCGATGGCGATGGTTTTTCTTTTTTCTGCCACGAGAATCATGACCTGGGATACTGCGAACATGCCTAATACAACAGGCAGCAAGGGAAGTTCGTCATAGAGCTGGTTGATTCCGAAATTCAACCGGGTCATGCCGGTGATTCCATCCAAGCCGATTTCGGCACACAAGAAGCCCAGCATCGCGCTGATCAGGCCTTTCAGCATGCCATCCTTGGACAAGCCTACAATGATCACGATACCCATCATGGTCGTCAGGAACAGTTCAAGAGGTCCGAATCTGACCGCGATCTGGGCTAAAGGCGGTGCGATAAACAGCAAAACCACCGAGCCGATGATCCCGCCAATAAAAGCACTGACGGTGGTGATTCCCACGGCTTGCAGCCCCTGGCCTCGAACGGTCATGGGATAGCCGTCAAGGGTCATGAATAATGAGTCCGAAGTTCCGGGGGTATTGATCAGCACCGCGGTAATATTACCGCCATAGGATGCGGTCACATAGATTGCGCCTAAGGTGATCAGCCCCGTCATTGGTTCAAGATTGAACGTCAAAGGCAGAAAGATGGCGATCCCGGTATCTGCTGACATTCCTGGCAAAGCGCCCAGGATAGCTCCTACCACTGAGCCAATCGTCAGCCATAGAACATTGGTAAAGCTCAATGCTTGAGCGACGTATTCTAAAAACATATATTACGCTCCTTGTATGAATAATCTAAATTAAATTATTCAATTCAAATCCATTCAGCCAGCATCCCCATCGGAATCTGCATTCCTAAAAGCAAGTCAAAGAATAAGAAAATAATCAAAGGCATCGATACCGCCACGATGGCCATCAGCTTATGATTCCTTTGTCCTAAAAGATACATCGTTACATATAAATAAACAGGGGTCGAAAAATAAAAACCCACAACGGCCGCCAGCCCAATATAAAGCAGGAGGATCAGTGCAAAGATCACGGCTTCCCGGCTGCCGCTGAAATCCATCGTTTCCTTGTTCCCTGCCTTGCTTCTGTAGGTTTTGATCAGAAGCACCGTTGCCAAAACCATGGCCGCGATGCTGATGAAGGTTGGAAACATTCTGGAGGCATCGTCTTTGATTGAGGTTGCAGAAAAGAGAAATGCCCCGGCCCAAATATAGAGGAAGATGACAGAAAGGTAATTGTAATTGAATTCTTTCTTCTCTGGTTTGGTTGTCACAAAAACACCACCTTATCGGATTGCTTGGGATGGATCCAAGAGGCCGCTGGCCTCTTGGATCCATAGGGCGTCACAAAACCATGGACCATGAAAAACGCTTACTGCCAGGGATCAGCATCCCAGAGGGTTTGCAGACCGTTGCGGATGGTCGTGAAGTTGCTTGACAATTCGGTGCCGCTCAAGCTGTCCACAGGGATCTGCATTTCCTTGACTTTGGCCTGGACTTCGGGATCGGCGGCTGCTGCAAGGAAGCAATTCTCAAGGTATTGACGGATGGGTTCCGGAGTTCCGGCAGGTGCGCCGATACCGCGCATATTGACCTGCATCACATCGTAACCGGATTCCTGATACGTGGGAACGTCTGGCAGGAATGCGGAGCGTTCCTTGTCGCCGGTGGCCAGGATCTTGAGGTCGTCAATATAAGGGGTGGTGTCCGTGATGTTCAGACAAAATGCATCCAGATGGCCGCCGACCACACCGGTCAGGACTTCGGGTTCACCATCGAAGGCAATGACGTTGAATTGAGCGCCGGAGGCTCTTTCGAGAAGCTTCACGGTCAGCCCTTCCTGGCCGATCGTTGACGTCACGCCGATGCTGACTTTGCCGGGGCGGGCTTTCGCATCTTCAACAAGTTCTTTCAAGCTGGCGTATTTGGAGTCTTTTTTTACGCCGATGGCACCGGGGTCACTCATCATATTGTAAATAAAGGTCAGTTTTTCCATTTCATAGGGCACATCTTCTGCAACCGTTGAAATCAGCATCGCGCTGGGGGTAAATCCAATCGTATAACCGTCCGGTTTGGCATCCGCCAGGTAAGACCAGCCGATCCGGCCGCTGGCGCCTTCCTTGAAGGTATAGACGAAGCCGTGGTCCCAGCCCTCCATTTTCTGGATCTTATCCGCAAGAACCCTGAAATAAGCTTCCTGGACAGAGCCTGCGCCAAATCCATAGATATACAGGATCTCTTTATTGGGGAAATCTTCAGGAACGCCTTCAGGTCTTAACTTGGATACTTCTTTGCCCGTATCCGTTGCCGCAGCGGGAGCTGTTTCTGTTTTTGGGGCTGTGCTTCCGCAGCCGACCAGGGCAAGACACATCAGAGCGGCCAATGCCAGTGCAATCAACGCTTTACTTCTCTTTAACATGATTATTTAGCCTCCTCAAATCCATTTGTTTTTCTTAACAACGGTGCAACATCACATCAAGGATCACATTGTCAGTTTCTTTCATCCCTTTGTTGGAAACCAAGGCAAGATTTTTGATTGACTGTTCCGGCGTATATCCCAAGATCCCATTGTCTGTAGGAACCGAAAGGTTCTGCAGTGCCAATGCCGCTGCGTCGATGGCAGCATCCGAAGCGACCGCCAGCTTGCAGGCGCAGCCCAGCTTGGCTCCGTCGCAGAACATGCCGGAAACGCCGGCGATGGTATTGTTGATGGCATAACCGATTTGCTCCTTATTACCGCCTTGCAAATAGGTGAGTCCCGCGGCACTGCCAACGCCGGCCGCGACGCCACAACCGCAAATGGGCGACAGGGCTCCTAAATACACCTTGACAAAAATTGTTACGAGATGGCTCAACGTAATGGCACGAATGATCTTTTCCTTTGAAATCCCCCTTTCACTCCCTATGATTGAAATAGGCAAAATTGCGACTAAGCCGTGATTGCCTGATCCAGCACTGCTCATAACCGGCAATGAAGAGCCCGCCATCCGCGCTTCGGAGGCAGCCGCCGTAAAAGCCTTCGCGCGTTTCTCGGTATCATTGGCCTTGCTGTAAAAATAGGGGCCAATTCCGATTCCCAGTTCTCCTTTGAGGCCTTCCTCCGCGATCCGGCGGTTCATATCGATCCCATCCTGGATAAAGGCAAGGTCTTCGATTGGAATGTTGTTGGCAAAGTCAATCAGCTCGTTGATCGAAAACTGTTTGATCTCGAATTTGATCTGCTTCTTATCAGGCAATTTGTCCGCCGCCGCGCCTTCGTCGATTACTTCGGCACTATCCTCACCTAGCGGTTTGCCATTGATTCCCTCGTAGACAATGTTCGTATGGGATTTTTCGATGATGACTCGGCTGCTGTTCTTTTCTCCCACAATATCAACACAGATGTACAGGCCTTCCACGTCTTTGTTCAGCGTCAGTTTAATCATTTTCTGAGCAACCAAGGCCTGGGCTACAGACACATCCGCATCGGTTGCCCCCTTCAGAACCTCAAGACCGTATTCTGATTTGCCTGCAACCAAGGACAGCGCCGCGGCAAATTCCAGCCCGCGTTCACTGGTGCCTGGAATTCCCACATTTAAGCCATTCTTCAAGATGTTCTTGTCAACGACGATCCTGACCTCTTTGATTTTCT
>CALMWJ010000217.1 GCA_937873525.1 uncultured Peptococcaceae bacterium
ACAGCGACTCCGATCACGACTTGGTCAAAAATCCGGCAGGCTCGCTCCGCGATATGGATGTGCCCCTTGGTCATCGGATCGAAGCTGCCCGGGTAGATTGCGATGCTCATGAAGTTCCTCCAGCGATGCATTTTTCATTTTCTTGGCAAATATTCTTTATTTTACTAAAGAATCCTGCCGACTTTTACTTTTTATTCTTGTTTTTATTGGCAAGCGTGACCCGGCCGGCGCCCATGCAGGCGGACAGCTGCTCCAGCAGCGCCTCCGTGGGACGGATCCGGTGGCTGTCTGAAATCTCCAGGACCTTTCGTTCCGCCGGATAATAGAGGCACAAGGGCGTTGATCCGGGATACTGGCACAGGATCGGCTGGATCTGCTGCCACAGCTGATCCTGGACCTCCGGGCTTTCCTGCCCCATATTCAGCCACAGCCTGGCGCCGTCATCCGCAGCTTCCCCCTCCCCATGGCTCTGAGGCTTGAGCTCCGCCTCTGCAGGGTCGTTTTCGGTAATCCAGGGCGGCCGTTTTTCTTCCGGCGGATTCCCCGGTTCCTCCGGTCCGCTCAAAAGCTCCAGCTTCTCCAGAAAGAGCTTTGGCTTTTCCTCCTGTTCGTGATACCGCCCGCGCACCAGGACCACCACATCCTCCGCCAGCAGCGGTGCCAGTTCTGCAAAATTCCTCGGAAACACCAGGACGTCCACAGAACCGGTCAGATCCTCCAGCTTGAAATAGGCCATCATCTGGCCTCGCTTGGTCACAGAACGGCGCAGCGCTGTGATCAAGCCCCCCAGGATCACCGGCTTCTCGTCCTGCTCAGGACCCAGCTGGTCGATGCGATGACTGGTCTTCCTGCGCAAAAGCTGGCTGAAGCGGGAAAGGGGATGCCCGCTGAGATACAAGCCCAGGATCTCTTTTTCCATGTTCAGGATGTCCCGTTCCGCAATGTCCTCCAACGTAGGAAGCGCCAGCGTATCATAGTCCGGTCGGATCTCCGGTGCCACGTCGAACAGGGAGATCTGGCTGGAGTTTGCTTCTTTCTGCCAGGCCATGCCCAAGTCCGCTGCCATGGGCATGATCGCCAGCTGCTGGGCCCTGTTTCCCGGCACCGATGAAAAGGCGCCGGCCCATATGAGGTTTTCCAAAACCCTTCGGTTGACGTGGGTCAGATCGATGCGACGGCAGAAATTTTCAAGGCTGCTGTAGGCGCCGTTTTTCCGTTCCTCCAGGATGGACTGGATGGCCGGCGTTCCAACCTGTTTGATGGCCGCCAGACCAAAACGTATGGACCCCTGGGAAACGCTGAAACCTTCCAGGCTGATGTTCACATCCGGCGCCAGAATCGGGATTTTTCGCTGCCGGCATTCTTCAATATAAAACGGCACTTTATCCTTGGTTTCCATCACGCTGGAGAGCAGCGCCGCCATAAACTCCACCGGATAATGGGCTTTAAGCCAGGCCGTCTGGTACGCCACCAGAGCGTAAGCCGCTGAATGGCTCTTGTTGAAGCCATAGCCTGAAAAATATTCCATCAGCTCGAAAATCTTGCGGCCGGTTTCTTCATCCACGCCTTTGATTTTGGCCCCCTTGATGAACACTTCCCGATAGGCGGCAAGGACCTCAGGTTTTTTCTTGCCCATTGCCCGGCGCAGCTGATCGGCTTCTCCAAGGGTCAGTCCGCCCAAGTCACCGGCGATCCGCATAACCTGTTCCTGATACAGGATGACGCCATAGGTGGTTTCCAGGATCGGTTCCAGCAACGGGTGAAGATAGGCCGCATCGATCTGTCCATGACGGCGTTTGATGAAGTCATCCACCATGCCGCTGCCCAAGGGTCCCGGCCGGTACAGCGCCACCAAGGCGACAATGTCCTCGAACCGGTCCGGCTTGAGCTCTCGCAGGATCTGCCGGAGTCCGTCGCTTTCCAGCTGAAAAACGCCAATGGTATCCCCTTCGGACAACAGGCCATAAGCTTTCGGATCATCCAGGGGGATCCGGTCGATATCCAGGGATATCCCCTGGCTTTGCCGGATCAATTCAACGGCATTGCCAATGACCGTCAAGGTGCGCAGGCCCAGCAGGTCCATCTTCAGAAGGCCGATGGATTCCACCGTGTCTTTTTCAAATTGGGTGCAGGGAAGTCCGTCGGCGGACCGCTGCAGCGGAAGATAATGTTCCAGGGGCTCCCCGGAAATCACCAGTCCGGCCGCATGGACACCGGAATGACGGGGCATCCCCTCCAGGGCCTTGGCCACCTGGATCAGGCTGCCGGTCTCTTCGTCCGATTCAGCCAGATTCCTGAGTTCCGAGGACAATTCCAGGGCCCGGTTCAAGGTGATGTTCAGCTCGGAGGGCACCAGCTTGGCCGCCTTGTCCACCTTGGCCAAAGGCACCCCCATGGCCCGTCCGGCATCCCGGATGGCCGCTTTGGCCGCCATGGTGCCGAAGGTCACGATCTGGCAGACCCGGTCCCGGCCGTAGCGCTGACTGACATAGTCGATGACCTCGCCTCGGCGCAGGTAACAAATGTCAATGTCGATATCCGGCATGCTGATGCGCTCGGGATTTAAAAATCGTTCAAACAGAAGGTCATACTTCAAGGGATCGATGCTGGTGATCCCCAGACTGTAGGAAACAATGCTCCCGGCAGCGGATCCTCGTCCGGGCCCGACAAAAATACCTTGTTTTCTTGCAAAATTGATAAAATCCCAGACGATCAGGAAATAACCGGGAAAGCCCATTTTTTCAATCATATCCAGCTCGTACAGCAGCCGTTCCATGGGGGTTTGGGCTTGTCCATGGGCGGCGTCCGACGAAGCGTGGTCCCCCAGAGGCGGGATTCGGGTTCTGCCGGGATAGCGCGCTTCCAGTCCCTGCAGGCAAAGCTTCCTCAGGTAGGAAGCCTCATCGGTCTCCCCCTGCGGCAGCGGATAGGGCGGCAAATGGTTCTGCCCGAATTCAAAATCCACCCGGCAGCGCCGGGCGATCTGCTCTGTGCTGGCCAGGGCTTCCGGATAGTCTCCGAACAGCAGGGCCATCTCATCGGCGCTTTTCAGGTAGAATTCCTGGGTTCCGAACTGCATCCGATCCCCGTCCGCCAAGGTTTTTCCGGTCTGAATGCAAAGCAGGATATCCTGGACAGACGCCTCCTCCCTGCGGATGTAATGCAGGTCGTTGGTGGCCACCAAAGGAATGCCGGTTTCCCGGCTCAGCCGGATCAAGCCGCTGTTGACCAAGGTCTGGCCTTCGATGCCATGATCCTGCAATTCCAGGAAAAAATTGCCCTGGCCAAAGATTGCTTCATATTCCACGGCTGCCTTCCGGGCCCCTTCATGGTCTCCCTCCCGGAGGCGCACCGGCACCTCGCCGGCCAGACAGGCCGACAAGGCGATCAAGCCCTCGCTGCACTGGCGCAGAAGCTCCTTATCGACCCTTGGTTTGTAATAAAAGCCCTCCAGCCAGCTGCGGGAAACCAGCTTGATCAGGTTCTGGTAACCTGTCCGGTTCTCCGCCAGCAGGACCAGGTGGTAGGGTTTGTCGTCCAGACCAGCCACCTTGTCCCATCGGCTTCGGGGTGCCACATAAACCTCGCAGCCGATGACCGGGTGGATCCCGGCGGCTTTGGCCGCTTTGTAAAATTCGATTACGCCGTACATCACCCCATGGTCGGTAATGGCCAGAGACTCCATGCCCAATTCTTTGGCTCTTTGGACCAGCTGGGGGATCTTGCAGGCGCCGTCCAGCAGACTATAGCATGTGTGGGTGTGCAGATGGACAAAATTCGTCATAGGGACCTCGATCGTTTGTTGAATTTTCAAGTGGAATACACTATGATAAGATAAATACATTTAAGGGGTGAACTCCATGAGCACATCGGAACGTTTGAACCAGGAAATGAAGGAAGCCATGCGGGCCAAAGAAGAAGGCAAGCTGCGGCTTTCCGTTATCCGGATGATAAAATCCGCAGCCAAATATCTGGAAATCGAAAAAGGCGCCCCCCTCAGCGAAGAGGAATGGCTCCAGGTCATTTCGCGGGAATTGAAACAGCGCCGGGACGTCCTGCCGGAGTACGAGAAAAATGACCGCAAGGAAATGGCGGAAACCATCCAGGCGGAAATCCATATCCTGATGGACTATCTCCCCCGCCAGCTGGAGGATGAGGAAATCATCGCCATCATCCAGGACGCCATCCGCGAAACGGGCGCGAAAGGGCCCAAGGATATGGGCAAGGTTATGGGCAAGATCTCCGCGGCCACCAAGGGAAAAGCAGATGGCCGGCGGGTCAGCGAATTGGTCAAGGAAGCCCTGGCTTCTCTGGAAGACTGACCGCACTTGCCCGATCCGGCTTTTACCCTATTATATCAAAAAAATCCGCCGGTTAAAGAAGAGCCCTGCCAAAATACATGCTTTGGCAGGGTTTTATTTTTTGATTGGTCTCCGGCCGCCGGAGGCGCCTGGCGGCTGCCGCCTAATCCTCTTTGCTGAACAGGTCCGGCTGATAATAGCCGGTCTGGGGATGCCCTGCCACATCGCTGAACTCTTCCAAGAGCTTGGAATATTTCAGTGAGAAGCTGAAGGAGAAGCTGATTTCGGGCTTTTGGATGTCCAGGGGTCTTAGAATGACTTTGTCTGAATAGAACATGTACTGATATTCATCATCTCGCCAGGTAATGCTGAAGCTTCCCAGCTTAAGGGTCACATGCCCCCATTCATTGATGGCATAGCCCTGATAAGTCCCATTGCAATACAGTGCCGATCCGTACCGAACGCTGATGCTGCGATCCGGCTGGTCCGAAAAAGTGGAGAAATGCTCTAAAATAAGCCGGCAGGGCAGGCTGACCTCTTCCAGCAGGCGGCGTTCCGAAGCAACCATGGCTTCCATTTGGGCATACCGGGTACGCTGCGGATGGAACTCGGATTCTTTGTTCTCTTCATGATACTTATCCATGCTTCTCCGCATGACCTGGGTAATGTCTTCCATCGCCGCCAGATATTGCTGGTCACGTGCCGCTCTGCTCTCCATAAAACACTCCTTCTTCCCTTGATGGAATTTTGAAATCCGGTCATTAGCCCTTTTTTTTGCCTAAAATTGCGTTGACACTTCATTACCGAATCGATATAATGAACTGGTGACTTGCATACACGCCATCGGGATGTGGCTCAGTTTGGTAGAGCGCTGCGTTCGGGACGCAGAGGCCGCAGGTTCAAATCCTGTCATCCCGACCATGTTTTTTCCAGCCGTCCGGTTCATCCGGACGGCTTTCTTTTATTTCTCTTCATCTTGATGTTCCCGGGGGCCGGGCCCTTGTTTTTTTGCTTTGGCTTTCATGATATACGTGCCCACCGCCAGTAAAAGAACCAAAGCAATGATCCCAGGCAACGGATACTTCAGGACCACGAAGAGCAGCAGGACCATCACCAGGAAAAACGCAAAGGATGCCAGTCTTTTCATTACCATCAGCTCCTGAATCGATTTTCGGATACCTTCCGGCGGGTCCATCCCGGGGAGGATGAATGACCCATGGAAGTGTGCCGGCGCATTCTATGTTTGATTATATCATTTTTTAGATTGTTTATGGAGACGGTGTCCAAATTCTTTCACTTTTTCCAAGGCTTCCGGATTGTCACCGG
>CALMWJ010000218.1 GCA_937873525.1 uncultured Peptococcaceae bacterium
TGGATCAGCCCTTCTTTTTCCATGGTCAGCAGGGCGCTGGTTACCGTGGCTGGCTCCAGATGGCAGTTGCAGGCCAGGTCTTTATGGCGGCAGCCCTGATGCTCGCCGATCCATCGCAGCAGCGACGGCGCACCGATGGGGATCCCCTGCTCCGACATTTTGGCGAAGGTCAGACGATAATGGAGGCGGCTGGTCTTAAACAGAAGCTGGATCATCCGATTGATTTTTTGTGCCATGGCTTTGCCTTCCTTCAGATTAGTTAGATGCCGAACTTTTTGATGATTTCAGTGTATATCCCGGCCGGACCGCTGTCAATGCGGGAGGCGGCGGACAAGTCATTGCCGCATGAAAAAAAACAGTCCCGCGCCCCGCCATGGGGTTAAGGACTGCTTTTGGTATTCGTATAAGCGCCTGACATACGGATTCAGCCATCAGGCTGCGGGTCCTCCTATGCTTTTGTCCCGATGATACAGTAAATCCTCCGAAAAGGCCGGACATTCCATTTGCCTCAATATCTGCTATAATCTACTTAAGTCGAATGGATCAGTGGCCGGTTTTATCGCAGTAAAGCGCTCCGCCCACCGCATACTGGGTTTTGTCGATCTCCAGGATGGTGATGTCGATCCCTTCCCGGCGCGCGCCGATGGTTTCCATGATGGCATCGGTCACTTTGGCGACCATGGCTCTTTTCTGGTCCAGGGTCCTGCCCTCAAAAATCTGGATCGTGACTTTCGGCATCGTAATTCCCCCTTCTGATTTTCTTATTCAGTTCAAATTATAGACGGCCTGGTCAGGCCGGTCAATCCAAATACGATATAAAGCTGGTGGGTTATGAAAAGTACTCAAACACCGAAAATCGTCCTTCCCCCAAAAATCAAGGAGCTCTTCTCCCTGTTCGAGGCCGTCGGCTTGCCGGCCTGGCTGGCCGGCGGCTGCTTGCGCGACCTTCTTCTGGGCGCAGAGCCTCGTGACTGGGATTTCGCATCGCCCTTTCCTCCGGAGGAAACGGAACGCCTATTGGTCCGGCAGGGCATCGCGGTGTTTCCCACCGGTCTGGCCCACGGTACCCTGACCTTCCGGTTCGAGCGGAATTCTTACGAAATCACCTCGTTCCGGCTGGACGGGCCTTACGAGGACCATCGGCACCCGACCTGGGTCCAATTCACCTCCAGCTTGCTGGAGGACCTTTCCAGGCGGGACTTTACCATCAACGCCATGGCCTATTCCCCTCAGGGCGGCCTGCAAGACCCTTTCGGAGGCCAGGAAGACCTGAAGGCGAAACGCATCCGCTGTGTAGGCAACGCCGACATGCGATTCCGGGAGGATGCCCTGCGAATCCTGCGCGGAATCCGCCTGGCGGCCCAGCTGGGTTTTGAGCTGGAGCCGGACACAGCCTGGGGGATGGAGGCCCAGGCGGAGCTTCTGAAAAAAATCAGCCAGGAACGGATCCGGGACGAGCTGGACAAAATGCTCTTGTCGGAGCATCCGGACATCGCCTTCAAATGGCTCAAGGAGCTTGAGCTGTGGACCTATATCCTGCCGGAAATGGCAGCCTGCATCAATTTTGACCAGCACTCCGATCATCATTATCTGGATATCTACGAGCATACCGTCCAGACCATTCAGAACACGCCGCCCAATCCGGAGCTTCGTCTGGGTGCCCTGTTCCATGACATCGCCAAGCCGTCAACCTTCACCTTGGACAGTAAAGGAAAAGGACATTTTTACGGCCACCAGGATGTGGGCGGCATGATTGCCCGGGAGGCCATGGGGCGGCTGCGTTACAGCAAGGCGCTCCAGAAAAAAGTGATCTTTCTGGTGGAAAATCATATGCTCCATCTCCTCGAATTAAGGGACGTCACGCTAAAGCGCTTTATCAGCCAAGTCCCCAGACCAGTGAAGGAAAATCTTGAGGATCTCTTTCTTTTAATGGAAGCGGACCTGCGAGCCTCCAACAATCAGGCGGAATCCTTGACTCAACTGCAAACCTTCGTACATCGCAGCTATCAGATCCTGGAAAGCGGCTGCCCCTTGACCTTGCGTCAGCTGGATATCAACGGGCGGGATCTGGAGGACATCGGGATCCCGCCCAGGGTCCGGGGCGTCCTTCTGAACCAGCTGCTGGAACTGGTCTTGGCTCAGCCCCATATGAACGAAAAAAACCATCTGCTGAA
>CALMWJ010000219.1 GCA_937873525.1 uncultured Peptococcaceae bacterium
CCTCTTTTTTCCTTGATTTTTTCTTCAATGTCCTCTTTGTTTTCATTGGAAACGATGGTGAATAAAATGAAATCGTCCGCCATGTCTTCCTGATTAAGGAAGCCTCCTTTGACGGCCTGTTCTGTGATGTAATCTGCCGCATCGCTCACAGACATGCCTACAACAGGCTCCAGTTCCAGCGATTTGCCATCTTCATTCAACGCTTTCACGTCGATGACCATTTCTTCAGCATCCAGCTTCAGTTGAACGCTCGGGTTGATATCAACGACAACGATGGAAGCATAGCTGTCCTGACTCATAAAAACCCCGGCTGACACGAATAGCAGCAGGCTTGCTGCAATTGCCACATATTTCTTGTACCCTTTCATAATCGCACTCCTTTCATGATTCGTCGGATAGAGATCCTCCTCGTTGAAGAAAATCCTCTGGCCTTGCTGCATATCGCCTTTTCTTTTGAGCCTGATGAAGGCTCCATCCGAACATACGACTGCATATTGTTTGTACACCTTAAAAACAATACCATCTTTCATGGGATCATCTCCTTTGCCTTGCACTATAGAATACAGTTGGGAAGCGATCTTTAGGGTACATTTTTCTAAATCCATTCCCTGATTTGGTCATATTTCATTTCCAATACGACGATGACCGCGATGATGTAGTTGTAGCTTCCGTAGATGACTTTTCTGGAAATATTGAACCGGCGGCACATCGGACTGACCGGCAGCCTCCTTTTTGTGAACAGGTGTCGGACAAACGCCTTCTCCTTCTGGGTCGCCATGGCAATCGCTTTTGCATTGTTTCTTGTATCTTCATGCTGCGGTCCATCGTCCACAAGGTCGTCGAAAGTGAAACCAAACTTCAGCAGTTCTTGCTCGAACGCAAGGATTTCCTCCCTCAAAGCGATCCTTTCGTCAAAAGCTTGGACGGGGTCGGCAACTTCGATCTCGTCCAAGCTTTCGTGGTCTTTTTCTTCTCTTTTCATATGGTTGATCAGTGCATGGTCCATGGCGGTCCTGGCATAGTTCAAAAAGTGCCCTTGATCGATTTCATATTTCTGTACGGCCTTATAAAAAGCACCCAATGCAATGGAATAGGTCGGATCGTTTTCGCAGCGGACATAGCGATCCAATCTTTTTGAAATGGTTGAAACGATAAAAGGATGATAATCCTTCACCAGTTGTTCAAAGCTATCGGAATGCATGTCTTTCTGAATGTTGACCACCCGTGTGTCAACATCGATCGGCTTCTCCATGATCGTCACGCCTTTCTTTTCACATGCTTCCATTATAATCGAAGCAAAGGCTAAGGCAAGAGCCCCGGATCCGCGATTCAACGTGCATGGAAGAATTTGCTGCTTAATCGTCATTTTGGGGAATGCAGCCACCGAAAAAACGCGCTGTAATAAACAAATATATTGTATAATGATGAATGCCAAGGGAATAAGCTGATGCATGGCAATCCTTTGCCCAATGATACAATCAAGGAGGGCTGTTCATGTCCGTGAAATCCAATAAAAAAATAGCCGCCTTAAAAACCATTCTTTGGATCTATATCCTCCTGTGCTTCATCATTGCCGGCTTAAACTACGGTTATGCCAAAACAGCACCAGAACCCATCGCACAGCAGATTACCTGGTTCTGGCACTTTTACGAAAACTGGGTCAAAACAATTTTTATTGTGGCTGCCAGTCTTCTGACAATCAATATCATTAAAAGCTCCGGCCACACACGCATGAGAAAACAGAATCTGACAGGATTTATTGCGGCAGCGCTCGTCGTCCATATTATTTCGCCATGGCTTTTAAACAATGACGAATTGTACTTATTTTCGATGCCTCTGCCGTGGACGACAACCCCCTTACAGCTCATGTTTGAGAATTCCTCTTTTTATGCCAGCAGATTCCCGCACTGGGGTCTGGCCGGCGTTACAACAGCGCTGCTCTTTTATCTTTTGATCAGCGTCATTGTGTTTTTAGGCACCCTTTTGTTTGGCAGACGGTGGCAATGCTCGACCCTCTGCCTTTTTAATGGCTTTGCTTCTGAAGTGTTTGCCCCTGCTTATCCGCTGATTGGAAACAAGAAAAAACCCAGGCCGAGAACCGTCAGGGTCTTCGTATTTCTTAAATGGTTCATGTTTTCCCTGGCGATCCTGTTTTCGGTCTATTGGGGCTATCTTGTTCCGCAAGCATTTGCATACTTATTCAAAAGCAGGATATCA
>CALMWJ010000220.1 GCA_937873525.1 uncultured Peptococcaceae bacterium
TGAAAATCGATACCGCTTTTTTAGCGATCTTATAGAAGGGCGTCTCCAATTCTTTCGCTGCGTTTTTCAGCTCAAGGCGTATGGGAATTTGCTGCGGGCAGTGTTCCTCACACAGCCCGCACTGGATGCATTGGGAAGCACTGGCCTGGTTGCGGCGCAAAGCGGTGCACATCAGATATTCCTTCCGCGCCACTTTAGCCCCTTCGGTATAAAGCAGATTGTACGCTCTGAAAGCGCCCGGAATATCAACGCCCTTTGGGCAGGGCATACAGTAGCCGCAGCCGGTACAGCCCACTTTGTTCTTCAAGCTGATTTCAGTCCGGACTTTGTCCACCAGCTCAAAATCTTCCGATGTCATCATGCCGGCATAGGCCTTCGAGGCAGATTGCAGATTTTCTTCAACCATTTCAAGGGAATTCATGCCCGACAGGACACAGGTCACTTCCTTCTGATCCCAAAGCCAACGGAGGGCCAGCTCTGCCGGGGTGTAAGACCTGCCGCTTTCTCTCAGAATGTCTTTGGCGGACTTTGGAAGCAATCCAGCCAGCCGACCGCCCCGCAAAGGCTCCATGATGATCACAGGCAATCCTTTGTCAGCTGCGTACAACAGCCCTCGCCGCCCAGCCTGGCTGTTTTCATCCATATAATTATATTGGATTTGGCAAAAGTCCCAGGGGTAGGCATCCACCAGCGTTAAAAACATATCCGAATGGCCGTGGTAAGAAAAGCCGATGTTCCGAATTTGCCCGCTTTCCAGTTTCTCTGCAATCCATTCCCGGATACCCAAAACACATAACCGATTCCAGGTCTCGATGTCAGTCAGCATATGCATCAGATAATAATCGACATGGTCCGTCTTCATTCGTTTCAGCTGCTCTGAAAAAAGGCGGTCCGCCCCCTCTCTGGATTTGATCAGATAATGAGGCAGTTTTGTAGCAATCATCACTTGGTCCCGACAGCCAAGATTCTCGAAAATCTGTCCTAAAGCCGCTTCGCTGCCCGGATAAACGTAAGCTGTGTCAAAATAGTTGACTCCTCCCTGGATGGCCCGCCGGATCTCTTGCTGGGCTTTCTCCAGATCGATGCCCATTCCCTTCTTGGTAAACCGCATGCAGCCATAGCCAAGGATGGAAAGTTCGTTTCCTTTTTTATCTTTACGATATT
This sequence comes from uncultured Peptococcaceae bacterium, assembly GCA_937873525.1. Classification (GTDB taxonomy): domain Bacteria; phylum Bacillota; class Peptococcia; order DRI-13; family UBA5745; genus UBA5745. Next base: position 1,165 of record CALMWJ010000220.1, read on the forward strand.
GCATATCTATTTACGCGCCTTCCTCTTTTGATCAATTTTATCATATCAGAGGCTGGCGGCGTTCACAACCGCAAACCTGCCTCTAGGCCATTTTGTGAAACTTTTCTCTTTTGGGTTTGAAGGAATCCTTCAAATAATAATATCGATTTTACCCGCATTGGTTGAATTTTTTTTTGTATCCGCCGAATAACCTATTATAGGCCCCAATGAAAGACAATATGGAATAAGGAGTGTGTCCATCCCATGAAAAGCATCCGCAACAAGATTCTGTTGAATTCTATCCTGTCCGCGACGGTCGTCGCCCTTGCCGTTAGTTCGGTCAGCTTCTGGATCAGCAGCCTGCGAAGCTCCGGCGCGATTCCCTATAGCATGGCCATCGGCTTGACGGTACTGGCCGATGTTCTCCTGATCGGGATCACTTCAATTTTTTCGTTCCAGGTTGCCGGCAGCATTGCCAAGCCCATCAAGGCTTGCGCGGAGCGCTTAAGGCTTCTTTCTCAAGGGGATCTTCAGACCGAAGTGCCCTCGACATCCAACCAGGATGAAACCGGACTGCTGCTGTCCTCCTTGGATGAGGTGGTCAAAGCGCTGAACAGTGCCATTTCCGATGTATCCTATCATCTGGGAGAGATTGCCAAAGGCGATTATGCCACCACCGTGACCCGTGTTTATAAAGGGGATTTTAAAGGTTTGGAAACCTCGACTAAGGGCATTATCTTGTCTCTCAACGAAACCATGCATCAGATCCGCCAAAGTGCCCGCCAGGTTGCGGCAGGTTCCGAACAAGTTGCCGTCGGGTCCCAAGCCCTTTCCCAAGGTGCTGCTGAACAGGCGAGCTCCATCGAAGAACTCTCCGCCACCATTGCCGAGATTTCCCAGCAAATCAAGAACAATGCCCAAAACGCAATCGAAGCTGAGCAAATCACGACCCAGGCCGGCAAGGAACTCTTTGAAAGCAATGCGCAGATGGATACGATGATCAGCGCCATGGCAGAGATTTCGGCCGCTTCCAATGAAATCAGCAAAATCATCAAGACCATCGACGATATCGCCTTCCAAACCAATATCCTGGCCCTGAATGCCGCCGTGGAGGCCGCCCGGGCCGGCGCTGCCGGCAAAGGCTTCGCCGTCGTGGCCGATGAAGTCCGCAACCTTGCAAGCAAAAGCGCGGAAGCTGCAAAAAACACCACGTCCTTGATTGAAAGCTCAATTCTTGCCGTGGAAAAGGGCACAAAAATCGCTGGCGAAACGGCCAATTCGCTGCGGCATGTGGTGACCAGCGCCCAAAAATCCGTAGCTTTGATCGAGAAGATTTCGGTCGCATCCAACGAACAGGCTGGTGCTGTGACCCAAGTCAACCAGGGGATTGAACAGATATCCTCCGTGATCCAAACCAACTCCGCCACCTCCGAAGAGGGCGCCGCTGCCAGTGAAGAACTTTCCGGCCAAGCCCAAATGCTGAGGGAACTCGTCCATCGCTTCAAATTGAAAGAACAAACCGAAAACGTGGCATCGGTGCATACATCCGCGTCAGCAAAACCGGTTGTAAGTCAACAAAAAAAAGCCATCCAAACCGGGATGATGGATACCGATCCTGCGCTCCTGTCGCTGAGGAGCGACAAATATGGATTGCTTGTTTCAAACTGCTGACCTCGACAACACACCATCATGCAAAGGGGAAAAATCATGACTGAGAATTTGTCCGTCGCCGCGCTTGATCTCGAAATGAACCAAGATATCCAAGACAAATACCTGACCTTCTGGACTGAGCAGCAGCTCTTTGGGATCCCCATCGCCGACGTGGTCCAAATTGTGGGGATCCAGCACATCACAGAAATTCCGGACTTTCCTGCGTATGCCAAAGGCATTATTAATCTCAGAGGCAACATCATTCCGGTAATCGATATGCGTTCCCGCTTTCATAAGCCTGAAATCGACTACAATGAACGCACCTGCATCATTGTCACCAGCATTCAGCAGCACAGCGTCGGACTAATTGTCGACGCCGTGGATGAGGTAACCGATATTCCCGATAAGGCCATCGCTCTCCCCCCGAAAATCAATCAGGATGCGAAGGACAGCTTCCTTACCGGTATCGGTAATCTGGATCAGAAAATCATCCTTCTGCTGGATACCGGCAAAATCCTCAGTGAAAATGAGTATGAGCTCCTGACTCAGGAGACTGGCTTTTAAACCAATTCCTTTGGCACACAGAATCAGAAAAGCCCCTGCATCCATGGATCCATCATCGGATTCATCGGTACAGGGGCTTTTCTGAATTTTAAATGTTGATTAGATCAAGCCGGAACGCCGGAGAAGC
>CALMWJ010000221.1 GCA_937873525.1 uncultured Peptococcaceae bacterium
AAGTAGCCGTTATGCCAACCGGCCAGGTTCAGCTTCGGCCATTTGCCCTGCAGTACCTTCACCGCCGCGCTGACCGTTTCCTCCGCCGCCCCCAGCATGTAGATGCTCCAGCCTTTATCTGCGGCAATTTCTGTCAGCCGCCAGAGAAGATCGATGCCGGTGACCCGTTCAGGGACTGGCCCACCCAGCCACTGCGACGCCTTCACAGTGCCGATGCCGTCGGGGGTGATCAAGTCGGCTTCTTTCAACAGCTTAGCGGATTCCGGCTCCTTGTGGGCTCTGTAGAGAATCTCCGCATTGGCTGTAATGATGTGCAGCGTCTTCCCCGGATGGCTGCTGCGGTTCTGGACGACCGCAGCGATTTTGCCGATGACCTGTTCCATATTGAGCCGGGCCACGGGAAAGCCTAAGATATCGACGGTCGGGAAATCAGAGGTCATGGTGTCTCCTTAGTCTCCACAGTCCCCTCTCCCACGCCTGCCCCGGTGAGGTAGGGGTAATAGATTTCATCAATGATGGCCTTGCAGGCGGCTTCATCCAGGATCCAGTAGCTGGCGCCGTAGTTCTCGTTGTCCGGCACCCCGGGCAGGGTGGCCGTCTCCAACTGCAGATTGTCCTCGCCCAAAAATTCTTTGGCCAAGGCAACCATCTTGGTCACGCTCATGTCGGTTTCGAGGTTGGCCCGCAGCTCCGACACCAGGCTGGGAATTTTGGGCAAGGTAGTCAGCCGTAGGCTTTTGTCCAGCAGGGCTGCTAAAAACGCCTGTTGCCTTGCGATCCGGCCGATGTCCGCCTGGGCGTCTCCCCGCCAGCGCACATAGGAAAGGGCGTTTTGGCCGTTGAGAACCTGCTGTCCCGGTTGCAGATCGATGCCTTCCAGGGGCAGGTACATCCGTTGCTCCACATCATAATCCAAGCCCCCCAGGATGTCGATGCAATTGGCAAAGCCTTCGAAATTGGTTTCCATATAATAATGAATGGGCACGCCCAGCAGGTTTTCCACGGTTTTGACCATGCGTTCGGGGCCGCCGGTGGCATGGGCATAATTGATCTTGCGAATCAGCTTGGTATCCGCAATGGCCGCCCGGGTGTCCCGGGGGATGGAGATCATGTGGATGGCTTTGGTTTCCAGATTGATGGCCACCAAAGCGGCCACGTCGGCCCGGGCGGATTCGTTGGGATCCCGCTGGTCCACGCCCATCACCAAAATGCTGA
>CALMWJ010000222.1 GCA_937873525.1 uncultured Peptococcaceae bacterium
CAGAGCTTCTCCAATGTGAATTGAAATTTCTTCATGCAACACCGCCTATTCAAGGGTCCTCTTCATCAGCTCCAAAGTATTTTCATATCGGTGCTTTTCTTCATCCTCCTGCTGCAGGAAGCGATTGATTTTGCCGATACAGTTCAAGGCCTGGTCAAGTTCTGGATTTGTGCCGCTTTTATACGCTCCAATGGAAACAAGGTCGGCATGGGCTTGATAGACCGAAAGCATGCTCCGGAGCCTGCCGGCTGCCTTCAGGTGCTCCTCGGAAACGATATCGTTCATCAGACGGCTGAGGCTTGCCAGGATATCGATGGCAGGATAATGGTTTTTCATGGCTACTTTCCTGGAAAGAATGATATGACCGTCGATAATGCTCCGCACTGTGTCGGATATCGGCTCGTTGGTGTCATCGCCTTCCACAAGGACCGTATAAATGCCTGTGATTGAGCCTTTTTGAAAATTTCCGGATCGCTCCAGCAATTTCGGCAACGCCGCATAAATGGACGGGGTATAGCCCCGGGCAACCGGCAGCTCGCCGATGCTTAAGCCAATTTCCCGCTGCGCCATGCAAAACCGGGTCAGCGAATCCATCATCAGCAAAACATCTTTGCCCTGATCGCGAAAATATTCCGCGATGGCTGTGGCGGTCAAGGCGCATTTGGCCCGCATCATGGCCGGCTGGTCCGAAGTGGCAACCACCAGGACGGATCGGCCAAGGCCAGCCGGTCCTAAGGACTTTTGAATAAATTCAACCACTTCACGGCCCCGTTCCCCCACCAGTCCGATCACATTCACATCCGCCTTGACGTTGCGGGCAAGGGTCCCCATCAGCGTGCTTTTACCCACGCCGCTGCCTGCGAATATTCCCATCCTCTGTCCCTTGCCGATGGTCAGCAGGCCATCGATCGCCTTCACGCCCATTTCCATCGGCTCTGTGATCCTTGGGCGGGTCATGGGATTGGACGGACGTCCGTTGATTGGATAATCCACACCGCCTTGAATAGGTCCCAGTCCATCCATAGGATGCCCCAGGGCATCCACCGTTCGGCCGATCATGGCATTGCTCACCCGGATGTTCAGTTTGTCTCCGGTGTTCCTGACCACACTTCCGTATCCGATCCCTTCGATGTCTTCATAGGGCATCAGCAGGACTTTGCTGCCACGGAAACCAACCACTTCCGCAGGGATCTGCTGGTTTTTTTCTTCGGCCAGGATCGTGCAAACATCCCCGATATTGCATGCGGGACCGGTGGCTTCCACGGTCATGCCCACGATCTGATCAATACGGCCCATCCGTGTATAGAGATCTGTGCTTTTCAGAAAATGATGGTACTTCTGAATATCCAAGAGGCTCTCCTTTAAATCGCGTCCATGGGCGTCAAGTCACCTGAAACTGCCGTTTCAGGTTTTCAAGCTGGGTGCTGATCGAAGCATCCAGAACAACTTGAGGGGTTTTGATGAGGCAAAGCCCGGGCGCTGCGTTCTTTACCGCAACCTCGATGCTGGAGGCCTGGACCGAGGCTTGCAGCTCGCGGCTCAGAATTTTAACGTGTCCCGCCATTTTTTCCGAGACTTCGATGGATATCCAATCGGCATGCCGGACCGATTCCACGGCGTTCCGGATCAGCTCATCCATCTCCGCATCATCCTCGGAGATCCGCTTGCAGAGGATTTTTGAGGATATGGAAGCCGCCAATGGAAGCAGGCTGCTTTCATACTGCAGGCAAAAGCGTTCATGATCTTCATGCAGCTCAGACATCTCCCGGCTGACCTGCTGGATGCATTGAAGGATATCCTTTGTCAAAGCCTCATTGCCTGCCGCAAAGCCTTCCCGGTAGGCTGTTTCCTTGATTTTTCGGGCTTCTTCCCGGGCCTGGGCAAGAATCGCCGCAGCTTCCTCCTTGATGCGGCGTTGTTCGGCTTCGGTTAGCAGAATATCCTCCCTTATTCCGGGTTTCCCCGATGCCGCCATCCCATTCTCACTGCATTCAGAGGATTTGCCGGCCCTTTCTTCAAACGGCAGCCGGGCAACAACGGGCCGAGGGCTGGTCAGGTTGACCACATCACCCGTAAACTGGATATCCTGAGATTTCACGATCCTAGAGAATAATGTCATCTCGGCCTCCTTTGGAAATCACCAGCTCGCCCTCTTCCTCCAGTTTACGGATGGTCGCCACGATCCGCTGCTGGGCTTCTTCCACGTCCCGCATCCGGACATTATGCAGATACTCGATGTCGGTCTGGATCGTTTCTTGCATTCTTTGGGACATGTTTTGCATGATGGCCGACATCACCTCGGGATTTGCAGCCTTCAAGGCCACCGCAAGATCCTTTGAATCCACGGAACGGATGAATCGCTGGATCGACATGCTGTCAAGATAAACGATATCTTCAAAGACAAACATCAGCTTTCGGATCTCATCCGCCAGTCTGGGATCCTTGATGTTCAGTTCATCAAAAATATGCTTTTCAGTTCCCCGGTCCACATGATTCATGATATCCGCCATGTAATGGATGCCGCCCACCTCCACCAGGTCCACGGACACCATGGAAGCGAAGCGTTTTTCCAGCGTATGCTCCACAATGGAGATGATTTCGGGGGAGGCCCTGTCCAGATTGGAGATGCGTTCCACCACATCGATCCGCCGGTCTTTTGGCAGTTCTGAGATGATTTGCGATGCCTGGTCGGCTCGCGCGTAGGACAGGATCAGCGCAATGGTCTGAGGATGTTCGTTCTGAAGGATCGTCAGTAAATTCTTATAATCCGCTTTTCGAACAAAATCAAAGGCCTTCGTTTTCAACGATCGCGTGACGCGCTCCATCAAAGAAAGCGCCTGCTGTTGGCCGAAAGCTTTTTCAAGGATATTTTTGGCATACACCAAGCCGCCCTCGCTGATGACTTTCTGGGTCACGCAAAGGCTATAAAAATCTTCCACAACTTTGTGCATCTCATCGGGAGGCAAATGGTCCATTTTGGAAACTTCAAGGGAAAGCAACTCGATTTCATCATCGTGCAAGTATTTATAGACCTTGGATGCATTCTCGGCGCCCAGTGCGATGACCACCGCGGCCGCCCTTTCTGCTGCAGAACTTTTCCCTTTGCTTGGCACAGCTTATTCGTCCTCCTTCAGCCAGGATCTGATCAGCGCAGCTGTAACTTCAGGATTGGCTGCCGCGAATTCCCGAACCTCTTCCGTGACTGCATTCTTTGTCTGATGGATTTCAGCCGCCTCACGCAGCCTCCTTTTGTGGTCTTCCATCTCCTGTTCCGCCGAAAATTTACCTGTGACCTCAGCGATCTCAGCGGCTTCTCTTGCCAGTTCGATCTGCAGTTTTTTCTTTTTGATATTTCGGATGATTAGAAGAACGATCAGCAGGAGGAGGAACAGCAGGCTAACGACGCCGATGCCGATCCTGACCAGACGCTGGTCCAACAGCTTTTCGGCTGGAAATTCCTGAAATGCGGTTTCGGATTCCTGGACAGGTGCATCTTCTGTTTTCGGCACATCGAAACCAAGCAGTGAAATGTTTTCAGGCAGTACGTTGGTTGCTTTGGCCGCCACGGCGATCAGAGATTCTTGTTTTTCAGGCGACAGCGAAGGATCATTCACCACAATGGCGAGAGAAGCGCTTTTCAGCTGAGCTTTGTTTTTTTCGATCTGGCTCTTGATATAACTGACCAGATATTCAGCATTGCGGTTATGATCCACATATTCCGGCTGCCCGTCTCCGTTGGTATCGACATAGACCGGCACGTCCGTGTTGTTTTCTTCTCCTGCGATTCCCTCCGCGTAATCCTGGCTTCTTAGGACATCGCTTTGAACGATCTTGTGAATGATCCCGTTCCCGTTTTCATCGGGAACATAGTCCAATTGCTCCGTGATCATTTTGTCGTAATCGATCACTGCGGTGGCTGAAACCCGGATATCCTCCGGTTTGTAGGCGATGGACAGAACATGCAGCACTTTCTCGGATAGCTGCTTTTCAACCTGCGCCTCAAAATCCAGCCGTTCAAAATCCAGCAGCGCCCCATCCTCCCCCCCGCCTTTTGCTTTAAGCTCCAAGGAAGTGGCGGCATCCACCAAGGTGACGTCCTGAGCTGTCATTTTGGGGACACTTGAAGCGACCAGGTTCTTGATGGCTTGGATGTGGTCTGATGACAGGGTGTTCCCGGTTTTCATAGCCAGCAAAACCGAGGCGGAGCTTTTCTGGTCCTCTTGGGTCTGCCAAACATAGTTGCTTTCTTCGGGGACATCCAGCGTGACGATGGCGCTTTTGATCCCGTCGATGTTGCATAAAGTTTTTTCGATCCGGTCCTGCAGCTGAAACAGCAGGTATTGCTTTTTCTCATATTCGGTGGTGGTAAAACCCGTATGGTCAGAAAAAACGTCGTACGTCGGTGCTGATTTTGGATAACCCAAACCGGAAAGCTGAAGCAGCAGCATATCTGCCTGCATTTCTTCCACCATCACCTGCCCCTGGGAATTCAGCTGGGCGGGGATCTCCATCTCCCGAAGCGCCGAATAGATTTTAGCGCTCTCCGAATCGTCGATTCCTGCGTACAGCACGACCCAGCCTTCATCCTGATGATTCAGATAATAAGCTGTTCCTGCGGAAAAAACCATGATCCCGATACCTGCCGCCGCGATGAGGCGACGCATTCCGGATGATTTCTTTTTCCAGAACTCTTTAAAATTTTTCCGGAGGCTTTTCAGCTGTTCGCTCATGTCTAGACCTGCATCCTCATGATTTCGTTATAGGCGCTGATTGCTTTCGATGTGATTTGAACCGTCAATTCTATGGCCGTGGCCGCCTTTTCAGAATGGATCATAACCGTATGGAGATCATCGGTTTTCCCCAAGGCAAGGTCATAGGCATCCTGTTCAGACTGGGCTTGAGTCTCCCGGACATTTTGAACCGCATTTTTAAAAACATCAGCGAATGGGACACTGGATGTTGCGGCTTTTGAGCCGTCCGCTGAAGGGGCTTGAGACAATCCGGTTAATGCCGGCAGCGGGGATATGGGAATAATAAACATGTTGCTCCGCCTTTCTGAATGCTTCCATACAGCAGATGATTTTATGGACGTTGTGTGTTGATGATCCATTGCGTATTATTTGCCGATTTCCAAAGCTTTCATCGCCATCGCCTTGATGATGTTCAGTGAAGTGATGTTGGCTTCATACGCCCGGGAGGCTGCCATAAAATCCACTTGCTCCTCGGCCGAGCTGACATTCGGCATCATCACATACCCTGTCTCATCCGCATCTGGATGGGACGGGTCGTAGACCGGCGTAAAGGGTGCGCTGCTTTCAACAATCTCAGAAATCCGCACACCACCATGCGACGCATGGGCGGTCTCCTGGTCTAAGGTTTGGCGGAAGCTTAGGGCGCGTTCCTGAAAAATAGCCTGTTTCCTGCGATAGGGTTCTCCCGCCCCATCCCGTGTCGTATGGATATTGGCAAGATTCTGTGCAATCAAATCCATACGGAAACGTTCAGCAGTCAAGGCAGAGCCCGGTATATTGAGTGAATTCAAAAAGGACATGTTTTTCTCCCCTTTCAGTCATCCTAACGAAGGGATTGGGTGATCACATACCGTAGGTTTTTGAAATCGGCGGTGATTTTCTCAGTCAAATAGGCGTATTGCGCGTAGGTCTGCCACAACTCAAGGCTTTCTTTTTCCATATCCACGTTGTTGCCGTCGGGGCGGGCGGAGGTGGATCCATCCGTTGTGATCGTTGCGCGGAATGGTCCAGCCTGACCCCTCTGTTCCTCCAGGGTTTCGTTCATCACTTCTTCGAATTGCACGTGCTTTGATTTATAACCGGGGGTCTCGCTGTTGGCAATATTGTCAGAAATCACCTTCTGTTTGAGCCACAGCATATCCAGGCCGCTTTGCATCGCCTTGAACTCTGAATTTTTATACAACATGTCACAGCCTCCCGCCAAATTTTCAGATCATCATCGCTAAAATATTATTTATATGTTATATTTGTTATATTAAAAAGGCGCAAAAAAATACCCTGTGTCTGGTTTTCATTTT
>CALMWJ010000223.1 GCA_937873525.1 uncultured Peptococcaceae bacterium
TGCTGGAACTGGTCTTGGCTCAGCCCCATATGAACGAAAAAAACCATCTGCTGAAGCATGCTGAAAAATTTCATCAGCAGCTGATCACCGCCAAAATCATCGATGCAGGCCATATGGACCTGGGCTAACACCCCAGTGATATAAAAAAGCCCTGCGGCGCGTGCACTTCCGCAGGGCTTTTGAATGGCCCGAAGGCCTTTATTCATTGCGTATAGCCGTGATGGGACTGAGCTTCGCCGCCCGCCGGGCCGGATACCAGCCAGCCACGATCCCGATCAGGAAGGCGAAGACCAACGCAAACAGCGCCAGCCAGGGCGGGATCACGGAAATGCGCATGGCTGCTTCACCGGGGGCCGCCATGCCGCCATTGAGCATACTCCCGGAAAAATGGTTGATCAGGGCAGACAGCCCATAACTGCAGCCCAATCCCAGAATGCCGCCGGTCACGCCGATCAGCCCGGCTTCCATCAGGAACATCATCCGGACATCGTAAACGCTGGCGCCGATGACTTTCATAACACCGATCTCCCGGGTCCGCTCGTAGATGGACATAACCATGGTGTTGGCAATGCCGATGGAAGCCACCAACAAGGTGATGGCGCCGATACCGCCCAGGACCGCCTGGATGATCAGGGACTGTTTTTCGATCCCTTCCATATAATCTGCCATGGCATAAATATTGTATCCCTGGTCCCGCAGATCGGCAGCGACGGTGCGGGCCGAGGAAACATCCTTGCAGCGGATCATGATCTGATCATAAGCATCCGGATCCCGGCCGGCCATGCCGGATTCTTTCTGCCACTGGGCTTCCTGGTCGATCTGCTCCTGGCTCATCATGGACTTGTCGTTGATGTATTTCCGCCATTTTTTCACGGAGGCCATGGGCGCATAAGCAGAATAGGCATGCTCCTTATATTCGCCTTCCAGGACACCCACCACGATCACCGGCTGTTTTCGCGGCGCCATATCCTGGGAATAGTTGTTCTGCAGCTGCATATAAACGACTTGGTTCAGCATCTCCAGGGAATTGGCCTGTTCCTGGCCGCCTCTCATCATGCCGCCTTCATAGCTCTGGTTGGGATCCCAGAATTGATTGACCACCTGCCAGCCCACCAGAATGTTGGTGCTGTCCGCTTCGGTCAGCATGCGGCCTTCGGCGATGGTATAGGTCATCTTGGAGAATCCCTCCGGATCCACCCCCACCAGCTGAAGATAGCCTTCTTTCTTGCCGTACTTGGCACTGACGCCGACCTGGTAGCTGGGCAAGACGGCCGTCACGCCGGCCATCCCCCGGATCATCTCCACCGCCCCGTCATTGAGGCTCTGTTCCTCGCCCTTGACCTCGCCGGTTTCCGGATCCCAGCTGCGGCCCTGGTTCACGGTGACGATGTTCAGGTCGCCCCAGGATTCCATATTGGCCCGCATGGACCGGTCCAGCCCGATCCCCAGGGACAGCATGACCACAATAGCCATGGTGCCGATAAAGACTCCGATGATCGTCAGGATTGCCCGGACCTTGCGGCGAAACAAATTGCTGTAGGCCATCCGAACAATATCGAACTTATTCATCAAAGAATTCCTCTTTTGCTTTTCTCTTGATCCTCAGGATATAGCCGGCTTCACCCAGGATCGCCAAGACCAGGAGCATGGACAGCCAATGCTGCTTCGCCCGGTCCAGCAAACCGATGCCGCCCTCGATGGGCTTTCCGTCCGGCCCCAGGATCTCGCCGTCCGGGCCCGCCATGCCGCCCTCGCCCATCTCAGGCTCCATCATGGCCATGACCTGCATGGTGAAGGGATGCTCTTCGGTGACCGTCTGGTTGTTGTTGTCCGTATACGAGAAAATCAGTTTGCCTTCCAAGGTTCCTTCTTCCTGGGGAATGATCATGCCGGCGTAGGAATTGGTGGCGCCGATAGCCAGTTTCGCCAGGTACATGCTGGCGTCCTGAGCTTGAAAATCACCTTCCAGGCTGACGGTGAATTCCGTCAGATCCACTTTTCCCGCATTGGCGAATTCCGCCGTGACCGGGACCGGCTGTCCGGCAAAACCCTCCGAAGGAATGTTCAGGGTCATGACCTGCAGCTTGGCTTGCTGGGTCACCGGGATATTGACGTTGTCGGAGACGGTCAGGTCCGTCTTGCTGCCCTTGTCGTCCTCATATTTGATGATGACCGGCACGATGTAGGTTTTGGCCGCGGCACCCGGATCCACATACAACGTAATGGTTTTGCTGACAATGGTTTTTCCGGCGATCATGTCCAGGTGGAAGGTGTTGCTGGAATTAACGGGTGAGAAAACCGTGCCGCTGCTGGTTCCCGTATCCGTCTGGATATCCTGCACCCCGAAGGAAATCAGGATGTTCCGGACCGGTTTGAGGTTCGTATTCTCAATAGCCAGGGTCAGGTCGATCCGGTCGCCGGCCAGGACCTGGTCTTTGGACAGGGTGTATTTCTTGATGATGACCCGGGGGATGGCGCCGTTGCCAGCCGTGCTCTCTGTGGGCAGCGGCAGGAACAGCTCCTCGGTATTGTCCGCCAAGGCCACACTGCCGTTGGCATAGCTGTAGCCGGTGCTCAGCTTGATGCTGTTGCTGCTCCGCCCTTCCAGCGCCCGCAGCTTGAAGTCGACCCCCACCGTGTCATTGGTATAGATCTTGGCGATTTCTTTTTTGTTGCTGATGTCCATGACCTCAAAATTGTCGCCGCCGTCCAGTTTGAACTGGACGTTGCGCAGATCATAGATCAGGCTGCTGTTCTTGACCATGATGCGGATGCCGAAGCCGTTGAGCACGTCCGGTTCTTTGTCCAGAAGAATAATATCCTGGACTGCCAGCGTGGGCTTGACGCTGGTGAAGGTGGTGCTGACGCTGCTCATGGCCGTATAAGTGCCGCAGGGCTGCATGGTGGCGTTCTGGCAGGTGATATGGCCAATCAGGCGATAGGTTTTTTCCATGGCTGTGTCCGAGCCCACCGAGAATTTCACCGCAAGGGTCGCCGTGCCGCCCTCATCCAGCAGGGTGATGGTTTCCGGCGGGGTGAAGGTGAAAGGGCCTTCCGAAAAATCCGACATCCCTTCGATGGAGGCATCGAAGGTCAAGTTGAAAGCGGGCTTGTTGCTGATGTTCCGGATGGTGTAGACCATGGTGAATTCTTCTCCGATCACCGCCGGGTCCTGACGGGTCAGTTCCACCGTCAGGATCGGGTTGATGGAATCCGTCACATCCACCAGGGCACCGTACGCGGGCAGGCTCCCTCCCAGCAGCATGGTCAGCATCACGGCCAGCGCCATGCCGGCGCGACCTTTTTTAAACAGAGCTGTCATATCCTCTCTCCTCGTCTTTCGTCGTTTTGGCCGGGGCCTTCCGCCTGGGCTTCCTCATCCTTGACCGTGTGGTCAAACACCGTGACCTCTCCGGTCTGTTGGTTGAGGATCTTGTTGATCTGACCGTCCCGCATATAGATGATGCGGTCTGCCTGTTCCGTCAATTCCTCGTTGTGGGTCACCATCACCAGGGTGACCCCTTTCTCCCGGACCCGTTCGATCAGGATATCCATGATCTCCTTGGTGTTCCGGGTATCCAGGTTGCCGGTGGGCTCATCCGCATACAGGATTTTGGGATTGTTGATCAATGCCCTTGCAATGCTGACCCGCTGCTGCTGGCCGCCGCTCATTTCCGTCGGTTTGTTCTTCAGCCGTTGGCCAAGCCCGATCTGCGTCAGCAATGCCTTTGCCTGTTTCTCCCGGCGGCTTTTCGGCATCCCGTCAAACATGAGCGGCATGGCTACATTTTCCACGGAGGAAAAGGTGGGCACCAGATTATAGGCCTGAAAAATAAAGGCCATATAACGGCGCCGGAATAAAGCCATGTCGCTTTCCTTGATTTTGTTGATGCAGACCCCCTTGACGAAAATGTCTCCCTTGGTGGGTTTTTCCAAGCCGGCGACCATGTGAAGTAAAGTACTTTTACCGGAACCGGAAGGGCCCAAGATGCAGATGAACTCCCCGGCGTCGATGGACAGGTCCACCTCTTTGACGGCCGTGATGATTTCATGCCCTAAACGGTACTTCCGAGTCAGCCCTTTGATTTCAATGAGCGGTGCCAAAGTCCAGCCTCCTCGCCAATATTTCATATTCCATACTATAGACGAGGGCTATTGGGAATAAGTTCCATCCAAAATCGATTTTACCAGATTTTTCATGTCATTTTTTTCTGCAACCTTGGTATGGCGGATCTCCCGTTTGTCCAGTCCGGCCAAGGAGGGATGAATGGGGATCCCGGCATATCCGGAAAGCGCCTCAAGGATCATCAGCTCGTCCAGTCCCTCCGGCGCCTTTTCATCGCCCAGGGCTTCCATCACGCTCTTGCAGAATTTGAAGGGGCTGGCGGTGGCATCCAGGACCGACAAGGTTTCATCGCCCGTGGCCTGACGGTATTGCTCGTAGACCGCCGCACCCACAGCGGTGTGGGGATCCAGAACATAGTGGTAGGTCTTGAACACCTTGCGGGTCTGTTCCGCCGCTTCCGCTTCATCGGCAAA
>CALMWJ010000224.1 GCA_937873525.1 uncultured Peptococcaceae bacterium
CCCAGCAATAAAACAAAGGATGGATGCGCCAGCAGGCTATTCATGGTGATCCTCCTTCGACGGCTTGACAGGCTCACCTGCAGAGGTTTCCTTCTTGCCGTTCGCTTGATAGCCTTTGGGAACATAGATATCTTCGTAATAGTCTTCGGGCCTTTTGATGAGGCCGTCCATCAGAGGCTTGGCAATGATCACCAGAATCGTGCTGCTGATAAAGCCAAACACCGCATCGTATCCGACCCATCCCTCCCAGGCAAAGTGGGGGTGCGGGTGAACGAAAAGGAGCTCGATCCCAGCCAGGATGAGGATCGGCACCAGAATATATAAAAGCTTCTTACTCCAATACATGGGCCGCCTCCTCTCAATAGGTACCGGTCAGGATGTTTTCAGCCGCAATACGGGCCAGTGAATAAAAATGTCCGATGGCATCCGGAAAAATCCCCAGAACCAGCGCCGCGATCGATGTGATCAGCAGCGGCATCAGCGTCCAGAGGTTGGGCTCGCCTTCGATATGGCTCATGTCCGGATCCCGCTCTCCCCGGAAGGCGCTGTAGGCCACGGGAAGCAGATAGCCGCAAGCCAGCAGGCCGCTGATGATCAGAATCACCGCATAACCCCATTGACCGCTTTCCGACGCCCCCAGAAGCAAATTCCATTTGCTGATGAAACCCGCCGCCAAAGGCATCCCCGCAATCCCTAAGGCGCAGAAGGTATAAGCCATAAAGGTCAAGGGCATGGTCAAACCAAGGCCGGAAAGCTTGCGAATGTCCAAATCATGAGTTTTGGTATATATGGCACCGGCCGTGAAAAACAGTGTGATTTTCATGATGCCGTGGGCAATCAGGTGAAAAAAGCTCCCGATCAATGCCGAGGAAGTGCCCAGAGCGGCGCCCAGCACAATATAGGATAACTGGCCGATGGTCGAATAGGCCAGCCGCTGTTTCAAATTTGGCCGGGTCAGCGCGATCAGGGAAGCGAACACGATGGTGATGCCTGAAAGCAAGGCCAGCGGTTTGGCCGCTCCGATCTCAAGCAGCAGCCCGGGATCAAAGACATACCCGATGATCCGCAGCACGCCAAAACAGCCCGCCTTGACCACCGCCACCGCATGGAGCAAGGCGCTGACCGGCGTCGGCGCCACCATGGCCGCCGGAAGCCAGCCGTGAAAGGGCATCATCCCGGCTTTGACGGCCGGCCCTGCCAGAAGCAGCAGGAAAATAACCGCCAGGACCGGCCCATCGGCTGTGCCGCCCATGAACCCGCCGGGTATGAAGTTGCCCTGGCCGGCGGTCAAATACACCAGCACGATCCCGACGAGGGTCATCTGTCCGGATATGAGGGTATACGTCAGGTACTGCCGGCCTGCCTTCAGCGCCTCTTCATTGCGTTCGTGAACCACCAGGGGATAGGTGGCCAGGGTCAGCATCTCAAAAAAAATGAAGAAGGTCAGCAGATTGCCGGCAAAAGCGATCCCCATGGTTGCCGAGAGACATAAGGCAAAACTGGCGTAATAGCCCGTCTGGTGTTCCTCATGCAGGGATCGCATGTACCCGATGGAGAACACCGAGGTCAGGAGCCACAAAGCGGATGCCAGGGCCGCGAACAGCATTCCGGCGGCATCCACCCGGAAAAACAACTCGATTCCGGGCGATAGAATCAGCGGGCGGCAGCTGAGAGTCTCTCCCTGGAGAATCGCAGGGAGCATAGAATAGACGATCCCGATTTTCAACACAGCCGCGGCAATGGTCCAGAATTCGCGCAAATTGGGTTTGTTCCGGCTGGCCAGAATCAGGAAAGCCGCCAGGATGGATACGAGGACCGCCCATAAAGGCCGGGCGCCCATTAAAACATCCAGGGTCATCTTATAGACCACCTCCCGACAAGCTGATGAGGCTGAAGATATGCTCCGTCAGCCAGCCGCTCCCGACGCCCACAGCCAGGATACCCGCCACCAGAATCATCATGGCAGCCAGCATCGGAAGAGGCAGTTCAGGCCCGGCCGACGTCATCGGTCCATGGCTCTGGTCTGAATGGACGTC
>CALMWJ010000225.1 GCA_937873525.1 uncultured Peptococcaceae bacterium
CACAAAAGTATTCATTGAAAACAAGGAAATTTTTGACGACGAAGCGACTGCAAAATTATGCGGAAAACATGCCGAGTGTCTTTTCAACGATGCCCATATCCATTATATGACCACGTCGGAAGAGTCGATGAGTCTGAACCGGATCAAGCGGGGGGCTATCATTTTGTCTGCCAGCGGCATGTGTGAAGCCGGCCGGATCAAGTACCATCTGAAACATAATTTGTGGCGGCCGGAATCCACCGTTTTGTTTGTGGGCTATCAGGCCGAAGGCACTCTGGGACGAAGGATCCTGAATGGAGAAAAGAAGGTCCGGATCCATGGTGAAGAGGTTGTGGTCAAAGCCCAGATCCGTGAGATTTCGGAGTTTTCCGCCCATGCGGACCAGCGTGGTTTGCTGAACTGGCTGAAGGCCTTTGACGTCAAGCTACCTCGCCAGGTATTTCTGGTCCATGGCGAAGATGAAGCCATGGCGGCCTTGGAAGATCGGATCGTCAAGGAGATCGGTCTGCCGGTCATCATACCGGAAATGGGTTCGGAATACGATCTGGAAAAAATCAAACCGGAAGTGATCCGCCGCGTTGTTACGGTTTCCGACCAAAAGGCAATGGAAATTGCGGTCAACGAAGCCTTCGAGACTATAAAAAACAAAGTGGTCAACATCTCAAGGGAACGGGGACAGGATCGCAAGGTGCTTGAGAAGCTGCTTGCCAAGGTCAATGAAATCGAAGCGGATCTGGCCACGATCGCCAACAATCACAACGGCAAGAACGGCCAAAACGGACAAGGCCGGCAGAATCATTCCGGCGGTTCGTCCCATGACATGACGACCTCCGGGCAAAGTGCCCAGAAGCCATATAACAATCAGGGAAATTTCAGTCATCACGAAAATCGGAAATATCG
Source organism: uncultured Peptococcaceae bacterium (assembly GCA_937873525.1). GTDB lineage: Bacteria > Bacillota > Peptococcia > DRI-13 > UBA5745 > UBA5745. The sequence continues at coordinate 901 of CALMWJ010000225.1, forward strand.
CAATCCGAAAAATCACCACTAAGAACGAATCAACATAAAAACCAGAACTGAGGTGGCAATGGGTGGACAAAGAGAGAATCGACGGCTTGCTTTGGGAGCATATGATTGCAGCCGCCAGCCAATATCTGGAAAACCGGAAAAGCATTGTGGATGCATTGAACGTGTTTCCTGTGCCTGACGGTGATACAGGAACCAATATGAGCTTGACGATGCAATCCGCTGCCAGGGCGATGCTCCGTGAGGAATCGGGGCATTTCGGCGTCAAAGCGGAGGCAATGGCCCAAGGTGCTCTGCTGGGAGCGAGAGGCAACTCGGGGGTAATCACATCCCAGATCCTTTCAGGCTTCGCCAGCACATGCCGTACGATGGAGACCATTGATGGCAGTGTTTTTTGTGAAGCCATGAAAAAGGGTGTCGAGGCCGCTTATCAGGCGGTGATGAAGCCTGTGGAGGGCACGATCCTGACCGTTTCGAAAGCCGCGGCCCAAGGGGCTCAGACGGCGCTGGAAACCGGGGAAACCCGAATCGATTCGTTGATCGAGGCGGCTCGGGTATCTGCCCTGAAGGCGTTGGAGCTGACACCCACGATGCTGCCGATTTTGAAGCAGGCCGGTGTTGTGGATGCCGGAGGACAGGGATTTTTATATATTCTTGAAGGTTTTCTTGCCTGCCTTCGCGGCGAGGTGCTGGAGGCTGCCGCCGATTTGAGTGCAGCAGCGCCGGTCCTGGCTTCCGGGACTTCGATTGAAGATATGGTGGTGGAAGATCATATGGATTCCGGAGATATTCAATTCGCCTACTGCACTGAATTTGTGGTGAAAGATCGGGAAGGACGCATCGACCTTAACCAGGTCCGGGACTACCTCAATACCCTGGGGGATTGCGTTTTGGTGGTGGGGACGCCCAGCATCTGCAAGGTCCATGTCCATACCAACACACCGGGCAAGGCTTTGGATTACGTGACCCCCATGGGGACGCTGCATAAAATGAAAATCGACAACATGCGGGAAGAATATGAAAAGAAAAGCCGCGTGGAGAGTAAAAAAATCGGACTGATCAGCGTCGCCTGCGGCCCGGGCATTGAAGAGATCCTCAAGAGTCTGGGCGTTCATAAAATCGTGACCGGCGGCCAGACAATGAATCCTAGCACCCAGGATTTTGTCGAAGCCATCAACAACCTGCCGGCTCGAGAAATCATCATATTGCCCAATAATTCCAACATCATTATGGCAGCCAACCAAGCCGCCCGGGTCAGCGACCGTATCGTTCACATCGTGCCCACCAAAACGATCCCTCAGGGCATTGGCGCGCTTCTGGCCTTCAATGAAGAAGAAACCGGCGCTGAGAATACCCGCAAAATGGAGACGGCTGCTCAGCAGATCATTACGATTGAAGTGACCTATGCCGTTCGTGATGCGAATTATGAGGATCAGCAAATCACCAAGGGAGAAACCTTGGGGCTGGTCAATGGGAAACTGGCTTTGACAGCGTCTGGACCGCACGAAGCCGTCCAGCAGCTTGTTCGTGAACAATTGAAAGAAGAGCATGAATTGGTTACGATCTATTACGGGGAAGATGTCTGCAAAGAAGAAGCGGAAGCCCTGGCCGGACAGCTCGCCGAGCAATTTGATTGGGTGGACTTTGAAATCCACTACGGCGGACAGCCTCTTTATTTCTATTTGATATCCATCGAATGATTTTATGATCTAAGGAGGAAGGTTTTTTGGGACACATTCGGATCGTCACCGACAGCACCGGAGACCTTTCGCTCGCTGAGCTGGACCAATACAAAATCAGCTTGCTGCCGGTCATGATCAGCTTTGGCCAGCAAACGTATCAAGAGCTGATCGACCTATCCCCGGCACAGTTTTATCAAGCCATGAACGCGGCGCCCGAATTGCCGATGACCTCACAGCCGTCTCCCGGGAAAATGCAGGAGGTGTTTGCCTCACTGACTGAGGGCGGCGATGAAGTGATGGCCTACTTTATTTCCGGGGAGCTCAGCGGCAGCGCGCAAACGGCTCGGATGCTGGCCGGCGCTTTTCCGGAAGGGAGAATCACTGTGGTGGACAGCCGCAGCGTTTCCATAGGCCTGGGGTTTATGGTTAAGATGGCTGCCATCGCGGCGGCAAAAGGATGGTCCGGGAAGCAAATCCTGGATATGACAAATTATATCAGCGAAAATATGAAGATTTATTTTGTGGTCGACCATTTGGATAATTTGCGCAAGGGAGGCCGAATCGGAAGGGCCGCCGCTTTCTTGGGGACGATGCTGAACATCCGCCCCCTGCTGGAAATCAAAGATGGCATCGTATGTCCGGTGGAGAGGATCCGCGGCAAGGGAAAAGCGGTTGAACATATGGTCCGACTGGTAAAAAAAACCATCAACCAGAATCCCGACACCGCTTACAAACTCTTTTTAGGGCATGGCGATGCCCTTGAGGAATTGGAATCCTACAAACCTCGCATTTTAACCCAGCTGGCTGCGGCCGGGCAGGATGTGCCTGTGGTTGAAATCGGAGCAGCCGTCGGGACCCACACCGGATCCGGCCTGCTGGCTTTGGCTTGTTTGCCCTGGCCTGAGTCATGGCAGGAATTGACGGAGTGCAAATGACAGGAGGCAGCAAGGTGTTTCATATTGTGTTGGTGGAACCGGAGATTCCGGCCAATACCGGTAATATTGCACGGACCTGCGCGGTGACCGGCGCCGTGCTTCATTTGGTGAAGCCACTGGGCTTTTCAATCGACGATAAACAGCTCAAACGCGCCGGGCTGGACTACTGGAGCTTATTGGATATACGCATCCACGATTCCCTTGACGACTTCCTTACGTTGCACGGACAGGAGCAACTCTGGCTTGTAGAGACCCCGGGAAGCAGACATTATGACGAAGTCCGTTTCCCGGAGGGTTCTTTTTTTGTCTTTGGAAAAGAAACGAAGGGTTTGTCGAAAGCTCTACTTGGGCGCTATCCGAATCAGGTGATCCGGATCCCATGCTGCCGACGCGGGCAGCACGTTCGCTGAATCTAAGCAATTCGGTGGCGGTGGTTCTTTTTGAAGCTCTACGCCAGCAGGGCTTTCCCGGTTTGGAATAGACATGGACCTTTTCGCAGGCGATGGGTATGCGGGAAATAAAAAAAGACTGCTGCGTTGGGCAGCAATCTTCATCATCGGAATGGTACGCCAGAGAGGAATCGAACCTCCGCACCCGGCTCCGGAGGCCGGTGCTCTATCCACTGAGCTACTGGCGCAAGCGGAATGGTAACAAAAGAAATTATAGCATGCCAAAACAAGACTGTAAAGGGGGATCATAATGGAAAAGGGATATATCCGAGATATAAATTTGGCTCCGGCTGGCCATGCCAAGATGGACTGGGTATGGGAATCGATGCCAGTCCTTCATAAGATTCATGAAGAATTTGTCAAAAAACAGCCCTTCACTGGAAAAACGATCGCCGTCTGTCTTCATCTGGAAGCGAAGACGGCCTGTTTGGGGCTCACGCTTCAAGCAGGTGGAGCCAAGGTCATCATGGTCGGTTCCAATCCGCTATCGACTCAGGATGACGTTTGCGCCGCCATGGTGCAAAAAGGGTTGACAGTCTTTGCCCGGCACGGTGCTGATGGGGAGGAATACCGGCAATGCCATAGAATGGCCATGGGGCTGTCACCGAACCTGATCATTGATGATGGCGGTGATATGATCGCGCTGCTTCACGAACAATATCCACATTTGCTGCCGACGGTTCTGGGCGGCTGCGAAGAGACCACCACCGGACTGCAGCGCCTGAGAGCCATGGAAAAAAGCGGCGCCTTAGCCATTCCCATGATGGCAGTCAACGATGCGCAGATGAAATTTCTCTTTGATAATCGATACGGCACAGGCCAGTCCGTATGGGATAGCATCATGAACACCACCAATTTGGTGATTGCCGGCAAAACGGTGGTGGTTGCCGGTTATGGCTGGTGCGGCAAGGGGACCGCATTGCGGGCCAAGGGGCTGGGGGCCCGGGTCATCGTGACGGAAATAGATCCCATCAAAGCCAATGAAGCCTGGATGGATGGCTTCCTGGTCATGAAGATGAAGGATGCCGCGGTGTTGGGCGATATTTTTGTTACCGTCACCGGCATGAAAGATGTCATTGCCAAGGCGGATTTTTTGAAGATGCGGGATGGCGCGATCCTGGCAAACGCAGGCCATTTTGACGTGGAAATTTCCAAAGCGGATCTGGAAACGGTCAGCAGCGGCAAAACCCAGGCGAAACCGAATATTGAAACCTATCATCTGAACTCCGGCAAGAAACTGCATCTGCTTGGAGAAGGACGGCTGGTCAACCTGGCTGCAGGGAACGGACATCCCGCGGAGGTGATGGACACCTCCTTTGCAACCCAGGCCTTGGCATTGGAGTATCTTGTTCTGCAGCATGAGACCTTGGAGCCGGGGCTTCACAAGGTTCCTGAGGCGATCGACCGCCGGGTGGCAACGGTCCGTCTAGAGGCTTTGGGGATCGACATTGACGAATTGACCCCCGCACAGACCGAATATCATGAAAGCTGGGCGCTGGACTGAAATGACACAACAACTGGACATGGAATGGTTATTCATCGATCTTGAAACGACGGGACTCAACCCGGAGATCTGCCGGATCACAGAAATCGCCGCCATCCGGCGCAGCACATCGGATGGGGCACGCTGTGAATTCCAGTCTCTGGTGAACCCCGGCATTGCTATCGATCCGTTTATTCAGAGGCTGACCGGGATCACAAATGACATGGTGGCGTCGGCGCCGGCCCTGGAAGTCCTGAGGCCGGAGGTCGCAGAATTGCTGGACGGCGCCTATCTGGTTGCCCATAACGCGGGTTTTGATGCCGGGTTTCTGGAAATCGGCTTGGGTATCAAAATACCGCGTGCACATATTGTCGATACCATCGAATTGGCTAAAATCTTATACCCGAATTTCAGTTCCTACAGCTTGAAAAATCTTGTGCGGCAATTTAATTTGAAGGGTACGCCCAGTCACCGGGCCATGGCGGATACGGAAGCTTTAGAACAATTGTTCTTCTATTTGGTTCGGCAAGCCCAGTCACTTCCGATCAAGCTCCTTTCTGGCATTGTTCAATGTCTCGGCGATGAGCAGCAGGGACTTTCACGGCTTTTCCAGCAGCTTCTCTATGGCCGCAGACTGTTGTGGGACCAAGAGGATTCCATACCCGACGGCAGTTTGCTGAATGGAAAGCAACTCGAAGAGGAAAGACTGTTGGAAGCCTGGCAGAAATCCGGATGGGGGCTGCCGGCGACTTCTCAGCCCAAGCAGTCACCCTCATGGGATCCAAAAGCCCTGGAAAGGATGCTGCAAAAGGGCGGCATGCTGGATCAAGGCATGGACCATTTTCAAAGCCGGCCCCAGCAGATCGAAATGCTGAGGGCTGTTGCAAGATCCCTGGCCAATTCCCGCTGCCTGATGGTGGAAGCAGGAACCGGCGTCGGCAAATCCCTGGCGTACCTGATTCCTGCCCTGTCGTGGGCGGTCTCGCAGGAAGAAAAGGTGGTGGCCGCAACCCACACCATAGCCTTGCAGGAACAGCTGTTCCATAAAGAGATCGAGTTTTTACATAGGGCGTTGCCCTTTGAATTCCAGTGCGCTGTCTTAAAGGGCAGAGGCAATTATTTATGCTTGTCACGCTGGCGGGAAGTGGTGGAGGAAGGCAAGAATCTGTTCTGGGGAGAACGGGTCCTTTTGGCAAGGATCTGCGTTTGGCTGCAGCATTCCGCCTCCGGCGATATGGACTCCATCCAGCTCCTGGGACCTGAAAGAGACTGGTTTTCCCAGATGGCTTCTTCCCGAGAGACCTGCAAGGGAAGCCAGTGCCTTTATTACCGCGATTGTTTTTACCAGAAGGCACGGCAGCAGGCCGCCGCAGCAGACTTGATCATCGTGAACCATTCGCTCCTGCTGGCAGACGCCAAACTGGGCGAAGCCGTTCTGCCAAAATACCAGTACCTGATCGTCGATGAGGCGCATCATCTGGAGGAGGAAGGAACGAAGCAGTTTACCGAGACCTTTTCACTTTTAGATTTTGAAAAGAAAGTCCAGATGCTTCATAAGCGCCGTGATGTCTTTGGACGGCCGGGTTTCCTGCATTACATCAAGGAATGGCGGAAACAGGGGATCGGAGAGGTGGAAGCCTTAAGTCCGCTTCTTGAGGAGCTGGCGGTTGCCGTTCGCCATGCGCTCAAACGCATCAATTCGATGCAGAACTATCTCACGGGCGGCACCGGGCCCGATATGCTGAGGATCAGCCGTCAGACGGTTTCGGAGAGTTGGTGGCAGAATGTGCACGCCCTTCTGGACAACCTGAAAGTCGCTGCCATGTCTCTGGAGGACACAGCCGGAAAAATCAGCCGGTACTTACAGGGCGACGGAGGCAAGGTCTTTGATGAATCCTGGCTTAAAATGCAGCTGCAGCTGTTTATGTCGGTCCAAGCGGACGCGGGTCTCTTGGCAAAATTTCTGAAAGGCGCACAGTACTGGGGACGGATACAGGCTGATGAAACGGCGGTTGCGGCAGAGGACTGGGAGCAGCAGGTACTTTGGCTCAGGAGGGATAGCCGTGCCAATGACTTGACCCTTTGCATCACGCCCATCAATACAGCCGGATGTTTTCAGCAGTATTTGTTTGAAAACAAGGAAAGCGTCATCCTGACCTCAGCCACCCTCAGCGTCAAAGGGGATTTCTCTTTCTGCAGCGAACAGCTGGGAATCGACCCTGAGTGGCTGGACACGAAACTGCTTCAGTCGCCATTTGATTACCGCGAGCAGGTGCTTATGCTGTCGGACACTTCTTTGCCGGATCCGGCACGAACCTCTGAAACCGTATATAATCTTGCCCTTATGGAATCCTTGGGCCAGACGCTGGAGGCTTGCGGTGGCCGGACGATGGTCCTTTTTACATCCCATCGCCAGCTCAGAACGATGTATGACGGCCTATCGGCGTCCATGCTGGCCAAAGGCCTCGAAATCTATGCCGACGGCATCAACGGAAGCCGTTTCACCTTGCTGGAAGAACTGAAAACCAATGAACATGCCATTTTATTCGGAGCCAATACCTTCTGGGAAGGCATAGATCTGCCCGGTCTGGCACTCACCTCCCTGATCATCGTCCGTCTCCCCTTTGCACCACCCGGCCAACCGCTGGTTGAGGCCAGAATGGAGCAATTGTCGCGGCAGGGGCTGGATCCTTTCTATCATTACAGCTTACCTCTGGCGGTGCTGCGCTTCAGACAGGGCTACGGCCGGCTGATTCGGAGCATCGATGACTGGGGGGTCGTGGTCGTTCTGGATAACCGGATCGTCAACAAGCGTTATGGAAAGGTGTTTCTCCAATCCCTGCCAGACCCCACCTGTCTTACCGGCCGGACTCAGGAATTGAGCGCCCGGATCCGGGACTGGCAGAAGCGCTTTTGGGCGCCATAAAAATTGGACTTCAATATTCTTCTAAAAAGTGTTACAATTTGAACATGATTGTATTGGGAGGGATATTTTAAAGTGGACCGACGAAGGTTGCCCATCATATCGGATGCTTGGCCCATGCTGGCGGCGGAAATCGTCCTTGGCGCTGCGTTGAGCTGGTGGCTTGGCCCGAAGGGGTGGATATTACCAGGGGTTCTGATTCTTTTCACATTGTATTTTTTTCGTAATCCTGAACGATCCGCAGACTGTGAGCCTGAAGATATCCTGTCGCCTGCGGACGGTGTGGTCATGTCCATTGAAGAAGTGGATGAATACCGCTTCATAAAGGGGCCGGCCGTAAAGATCAGTATTTTTCTCAGTGTGCTGAATGTACACGTCAACCGCGTGCCGGTGGAGGCGCAGGTTGAGTATATTGATTATCAGCCTGGAAAATATTTGCCGGCGTTTAAGAGCCATGCCTCTGAGATCAACGAACGGAATTATCTTGGAATCAAGACTTTGACGCGCCGGCCCCAATATATTTTGCTGGTACAAATCACCGGTTTCATCGCCCGGCGGATCGTCTGCTGGAGCAAGCCTGGCGACCACCTGGATCAGGGCGAACGATTCGGACTGATCAAATTCGGCTCTTGCACTGAGATCTATCTTCCGAGAGGAACAGAAATTTATGCCGAGAAAGGCATGAAGGTACGAGGCGGGATCACCGTTCTCGGGAGGTTGACTGAATGAATAAACGGTTGATTCCCAATACAGTGACCATGGTCAATCTGTCATTGGGATTCTTTTCCCTGTTCCTTACGATGGAAGGTTTGCAAAATGAGGCAGCCTATGCGATTTTCGGCGCGATGATCATGGACAGCATGGACGGCCGGCTCGCACGACGACTCCAGGTCGCATCAGATTTTGGCAAAGAGCTGGACTCATTGTCGGACTTGGTTTCCTTCGGTGTGGCTCCGGCATTGCTGGCTTACAGCATGGAACTGAACCGCTGGGGTTATTGGGGGCTGCTGATGGCCATCGGCTTTGCCTTATGCGGTGCCTATCGGTTGGCACGTTTCAATGTTTTAACAATAAAAACCCATTTTGTCGGTGTGCCAATTACCTTTTGCGGCCCGATCCTGACGCTGCTGCTTCTTTTGACGAAATGGATCCAGAACGGTTGGTATCCGGTTTTTACGATCATTCTGGCTTATCTAATGGTATGTAACATCAAAGTACCAAAATTATAAATATGAGAATCAGGCACAAAAGCAGACCGGCCTTGGCCCTGGATCGATAGGGTGCCCGGTCTGATTTTTTTAGAGTCCGATCAGGGAGGAACCAGAATGGATCATGACAAAATCAAGCAAGCAGTCCAATTGTTTTTAGAGGGTATCGGCGAGGACCCCGCACGGCCTGGCCTTGTGGAGACGCCGGACCGGGTAGCCCGCATGATGGATGAGATCCTTTTGGGGATGAACGTCGACCCCAAAGAATACTTATCCAAAATATTTGATGAAGACCACGAGGAATTGGTCCTGGTCAAGGACATCCCGCTTTATTCTTTCTGCGAGCATCATTTGCTTCCCTTTTTTGGGAAAGCGCATGTGGCCTATATTCCCCGTAAAGGCAAGGTCACCGGCTTATCAAAATTAGCCCGTGTCGTGGATGGATACAGCCGCCGTCTGCAGATCCAGGAACGGCTGACCGGCCAAATCGCCGACGCCATCGTGGAGCAGCTGAACCCTTACGGCGTTATGGTCGTGATTGAAGCTGAACACATGTGCATGACCATTCGCGGCGTCAACAAACCCGGCACCAAGACCCTGACCTCTGCAACACGCGGGATTTTTCGTTCTTCTCAAGCATCCCGGGCAGAAGCCCTTGCATTGATCCGACGGGAGGGCAATCTATGAATTTCCTGGCGAAAGCGCCAGTCCATGGCAGCAATAAACCCATGAATATCCTCTTAACCAATGATGATGGCATCGATTCCCTGGGGGTGCGCAGTCTGATCAAAGCCTTGAATCCTTACGGCCGGCTGTGGCTTGCAACGCCTTCCAGCCAGCGCAGCGCCACCAGCCATGGGATCACCACCCGGGACACGATCCCTGTGGAAGAGGTTCGAATCGACGGGACTGAAAGAGCATGGCGTATCGGAGGAATGCCTGCCGATTGCGTGAAACTGGCGCTGATCGAGCTGATTCCCGATCCCATCCATCTGGTCATTTCAGGCATCAACGAAGGTGCTAATTTAGGGACGGATACCTTGTATTCCGGAACGGTTGCCGCCGCCGTGGAAGGCGCATATATGGGCGTGCCCTCCTTAGCCATATCGTTGGCGCAGGACCGGGGCCCCTGGGATTTTCGTCCGGCGGCCTCCATCTGTGCGCACTTGGTGCAGCACTTCCAGACCGGGCTTTTCTCAATCCCCCCCATGTCGATTATCAATGTGAACGTTCCCCAGGGCTCCTTGGAGGAAATCAAGGGTTTTCGTGCGACGCGTCTTGGAGTGCGCCGTTACACCGATTATTTTCATCTGCATTCCGAAGAGACCGGGGTCCGCAACTACTTTCTGAGAGGCGACATCATTCCCGGAGATGATTCTCCCGGCGCTTCCGACAAGGCCGCCGACATTGACGTGGTTGCCCAGGGTTATGTATCCTTCGCGCCCATCTCGGTGGATCGGACCGCCTTTCATTTGTTGGATAATCTCCATGGTCTCATGGAAGACATACGATAAAAGCATCTGGTAAAAGCAGCAGGCGCAGCCCGCTGCTTTTTTGATGAATAGGGGAAGATCTTAACCATTGATTGTGAATTTCAAATTTTCTTGAAGCTTTTGTTGATATAAAGAAGGATTTTTAAATTCCGCGAGTAATTTATACTCTTAAATGATTTGGGCCTGAAGCGGAAACGCTCAAGCAAAACTCACAATAAAATATCACGAAAGAGGAGGTTTTCAGTTTGCGCGTTTATTCTAGTAAACAAATTCGTAACGTAGGCGTATTATCCCATGGGGGGGCGGGTAAGACCTCGCTGGTAGAAGCTATGCTTTTCGATGCGGGTCATACAACAAGACTGGGTAAAATTGAAGACGGCACCACCGTTACCGATTATCTGCCGATCGAAATCAAGCGAAAAGTTACGGTCTGCACTGTACTGGCGCCCATTGAATGGAAAGAACATAAACTAAATATTCTGGATGCTCCTGGTTATGCGGATTTTATTGGTGAAGTCAAAAGCGCGATGCGTGCATCCGATAGCCTGATCATGGTGGTGGACGGGGTGGCTGGCGTTGAAGTTATGACGGAGGTCCATTGGGAAGCCGCCAATGAAGCCAACCTTCCAAAAGTGGTTTTTATCAATAAACTTGACCGTGAAAATGCCAGCTTTGAAAAGAGCCTCGGCGCCCTCCGGGAACGCTTCGGCCCCCAAGTCGTTCCCATGACGATGCCGATCGGTGCGGAAGATAAACTGAGCGGCGTTGTGAACATCCTTCAGAACCAAGCTTTCAAATTTGACGGGAACAAGGTCGTGCCGACCGATGTTCCGGAAGATATGAAAAATGACATCGAAAAATATCATGATATGCTCATGGAAGCAGCCGCTGAAGGCAACGATGAGCTGATGATGAAATATTTGGATGGAGAGCCCCTCACGGATGAGGAAATCGCCGCCGGGTTGCAGGCTGGTATCAAAAATGCAAAAGTCGTTCCGGTATTCTGCGGCTCCGCAACCAAGAACATCGGCGTTCAGCCGCTGATGGATGCGCTGGTGGACTTGATGCCTTCTCCGTTGGATTCGGCACCGGAAGGGACGGACATTTCCCAGGGCCCCTTGACCGCCATTGTATTCAAAACCTTGGCCGACCCCTTTGTGGGCAAGCTGAGTTTTATTCGTGTTTTGAGGGGGACACTCAAGGCGGACAGAACCATTCATAACCTCAACAAAGAAAAAGACGAACGCTATGGCGCCCTGCTTGTACCCAGAGGAAAATCCCAGGACAATGTCGCGGAAGCCCAGGCAGGAGATATCGTGGCGATTGCCAAGTTCGAATATGTCGGGATCGGCGATACGCTGGGTGAAAAGGGCAAAACCGAAATCCAGCCCGGTGTCGAGTTCCCTGAGCCCACGTTTTCAGTGGCGGTCTCCGCCAAGTCCCGCAATGATGAGGACAAAATGGCGACGGCGCTGTACCGGATGGTTGAGGAAGACCCGACCCTGCGCTATTCTAAAAATGCGGAAACCAAAGAGAGCGTCCTGACGGGCATGGGCGAGACCCATCTGGACATCATCATAGAACGCTTGAAAAACAAGTATGGTGTGGAGGTCACCACGAAGACGCCCCGTGTTCCTTATCGCGAAACCATACGCGGCAACGGGGACTACGAATACAAGCATAAAAAACAATCCGGAGGTCATGGACAATACGGGCATGTCAAGCTGCGCTTCTATCCTCTGACCGAGGGCGATTTTGAATTTACCGAAACCATTTTCGGCGGTTCGGTTCCGAAAAACTATCATCCCGCGGTTGAGAAGGGCGTCCGGGAAGTAATGAATGACGGCGTGTTGGCCGGATATCCTATGACTCAGATCAAAGTCGAGCTATACGATGGCTCCTATCATGATGTGGACTCCTCCGAAATGTCTTTTAAGATCGCAGCGGCTCAATGTTTCAAGAAGGGCATCGAAAAATGCAAACCTGTTCTGATGGAACCCGTGCAGTACGTTGAAGTCCATGTTCCCGAGCAGTTTATGGGAGACATCATCAGCGACCTGAATGGCAAACGCGGTCGGATCCTGGGCATGGAGCCCCATGGCAAGTGGCAGATCATCAAGGCGATGGCCCCCCTGTCTGAGATGTATCGCTATGCCATCGACCTGAAATCCATCACTCAGGGCAGAGGGTATTTCTCCATGAAATTTGACCATTATGAAGATGTTCCCCAAAACGTTGCCCAGACCATCATTGCCGAATATCAGAAGAACAAGGAAGACAAAGAATAAGCATTCTGACGCGATGCGTAAAAGCCGGATGACACGCTTCATCCGGCTTTTGCACATAGGATGTCCGATGATCCGTCACCGGACCCAATCAGCACAGCTTGCTCGAAATGGAAGGAGAATGTTCGATGCACGTTACAGGGGGTACGACCAATTATGGGCAGGACATCGGAATTTTGATGCTGGACACGGTTTTCCCAAGAATTATCGGGGATATTGGCAATGCACGGACTTATCCATTCCCGGTACGCTATAAGATTGTAAAAAATGCTTTCACGGAGCGTATCATGAAAGAAAAGCCCGAACCGGAGCTGTTGAAGCCATTCATCGAAGCAGCGCAGGAGCTGGAAGCGGAAGGCGTCAAAGCCATCACCACCAGCTGCGGCTTCCTGGCGCCTTTTCAAAGGGAATTGGCCGATGCGGTCAGCATCCCGGTTTTCACATCGGCGCTGATGCTGGTGCCGCTGGTCCATACGCTGATCAACCATAACAGAAAAATTGCGATTTTCACTGAACGGGCAAAATATATGAATGAAGGCCATTTCAACAAAGTGGGCTGGTCTTCCAAAGAAATCCCTGTGATCATCAAGGGGATGCATACCGATGCAGTATTCCCCAGCGTTTTCATCGGCAATAAACGTACCATGGACGCAGACATCCTGGTGCAGGAAATGGAGGAAATGACCCGTGAACATATGAAGGCCCATCCGGAGACCGGAGCGATCGTCTTTGAATGTACCAATATGGGGCCCTTTGCCAGTCATGTTCAGGAGCTGGCCAAGGTGCCTGTTTTCGGGATCAATCAGCTGATCGAATATATTGCATCCGTGGTCAACGTGAAAACGTATTATGGTTTTCATGATGGATTGAAATAACCTATCTGGAAAAGCAGGAATTGCCGGAGAACCTGTCCAAGGTCTCCGGCAATTCCTGCTTTTTAAAGACCCTAGAGAAGGAAAACCGAGTCTGTTATCGAATTAGAAATAGACGGAAAACATAAACAAATCAGAAAACGTGGTGATGGCAATGCGCAACGATGACACAATGTTGCTGGAGGACATCTTTCTCTTTAATACAGGCGTGGATTATCACTGCTATAAAAGGATGGGAGCCCATGTGATAAAGCAAGACCGGAAACTGGGTGTTTGCTTTATGGTATGGGCTCCCAACGCTGTCAGCGTTTCCGTCGTCGGAGACTTCAATGAATGGCAGGGATGCGCCCATCCGATGGAGCCGCTGGGGACATCGGGGGTATGGCGTCTCTTTGTGCCAGGAATCGGCGAGGGTGAGCTTTATAAATATGAGATCGAGACCTTTGACGGCAGAAAAATTCTAAAAGCCGATCCCTTTGCCTTCCGGATGGAAAAACGGCCTCATACAGCTTCCTTGGTTTACACTTTGGACGGCTATGCCTGGCAGGATCAGGACTGGTGCCGCGGCCGAAACAGCCAGGGACTCCGGAGAGAACCCCTGCTGATCTATGAGGTCCACTTAGGATCATGGAAACGGAAGCATGACGGAAGCTTTCTTTCGTACCGAGAAATGGCCGCTGAATTGGTACCCTATGTGAAAAGCATGGGCTTCACCCATATTGAGCTGCTGCCGGTGATGGAGCATCCTCTGGACGGTTCCTGGGGTTATCAGGTCACAAACTATTTTGCGGCGACCAGCCGGTACGGCACGCCGAAGGACCTGATGCATCTGATCGACCGGTGTCATCAGGCCGGGCTGGGTGTCATCATGGATTGGGTTCCGGGGCATTTTTGCAGAGACGCTCATGGACTGGTTTGCTTCGACGGAACCAATCTGTTTGAAGATGAAGAGCATGCCGAATGGGGGACCTATAAATTTGATTTTAACAAGAAAGAGGTCATCAGCTTTTTGATTTCCAATGCCCTCTTCTGGATGGAGTATTATCATGCGGATGGACTGAGGGTAGACGGCGTGACCAGCATTCTTCTCCTGAATTATGGAAAAAAGGAGCCGGATCTTTGCCGCAATCCGCTTGAAGGCTTTGAAAACAAGGCGGCATCGGATTTCCTGCGAACATTGAATCAAATGGTTTTCAAATATCATCCCTATGCTCTGATGGTTGCAGAGGAATCGACGGACTGGCCATTGGTGACCAGGCCGCCCTATGACGGCGGCTTGGGCTTCAATTATAAATGGAATATGGGCTGGATGAACGATACGCTCAAGTACGTTCAGCTTCCTTTTGAGCAACGGGCTGATGCCCATCATCTGATCACGTTCTCGATGATGTACGCTTTTTCGGAGAACTTCATACTGCCGCTTTCCCATGATGAGGTGGTGCATGGCAAGCGGTCTCTCTTGAACAGGATGCCGGGAGATTATGGGCAAAAGTTTGCCGGTCTTCGGCTTCTCTACCTATATTGGCTTTGCCATCCGGGTAAAAAACTCTTGTTTATGGGTGGTGAGTTTGCTCAATTTATTGAATGGCGTGACGACAGGGAACTGGATTGGTTTCTTCTGGATTACCCGGCTCATGATCAGCACCGGCAATTTGTGAGAGCGGCCAATCAGCTGTATCTGGAAGAAAAAAACCTGTGGAAAGCGGATACGGAACCGGCAGGCTTCGAATGGATCGACGCTGATAACCGTGAACAAAGCATATTCAGCTTTATTCGAAAGAGAACGCAGAGCGAAGATGTCCTGATCGCCATATTCAACTTTAAACCGGCCGCTTATGAAAATTTCAGGATCGGGGTTCCGGAGCCTGGGGTGTATCAGATCATATTCTGCAGTGATTGGGAAGAATACGGGGGGGCTGGGCGTCGAAGCGAAGATCGCATAAGGAGCTTCGACGAACCGTGGCATGGGAAAGCCTGTTCGGTCCGATGCAGGATTCCTCCATTAGGAGGTATCCTATTGAAGCTTTTATCTGTGCAAGGGACAAACCCGCATAGAAAAAGAGAGGAGACAGGGCATGTTTCAAAGCAAAGAGGAATTCCAGAGTCGTTATAAAGAAAAATTCACCGAACTTCACGGAGAGAGGTTGAATGAAGGGACGGCCTGGGAGCAATATGAGGCGCTGGTATCCCTGCTTCGGGACGAGATCCGACTGCTGGGTGCCGCCACCAATGAGCGCTATACGAAAAATAGAGATAAGCAGATTTATTACTTTTCGATGGAATTCCTGATCGGGCGTCTGCTGGATTATTACTTGATGAATCTTGGCTTAAAAGAGAAGGTCCGCTCCTGGCTGCAGGAAATGGGGATATCCCTGGAGGCGCTGGCGGAAAATGAAAGTGACGCCGGATTGGGAAATGGTGGTTTAGGTCGCCTTGCAGCATGTTTTCTGGATTCCATGGCTTTCTTGGGAGTCCCCGGGCATGGCAACGGCATCCATTATAAATATGGGCTTTTTCGGCAAAAGATCGTCGAGGCCTGCCAGGTGGAGCTGCCTGATAACTGGCTATGCAAAAGCTACCCGTGGGAAATCCGGCGTGCCGACCGGGCTGTGACCGTGCGCTTCAAAGGCAATGTGCGTTCTGAACCGATCGATGGCAAACTGAGGTTCATCCACGAAAACGAAGAGAAAGTGAGGGCGGTGCCTTATGATATTCCTATTGTTGGTTACCAGAATCGCAACCACATCCATAACCTCCGTTTATGGAGTGCTGAGCGGTCTATGGATGAGGAGGACTACTCGGCTTTGAATTTGGAGAATTTGACAAAATCAGCCGCTGGACAGTCGGACGTGGAGGCGATATCCAGTCTTCTTTACCCGGATGACAGTTCTCCGGAAGGAAGGGAATTAAGGCTGAAGCAGGAGTATTTTTTCGCCGCCGCCGGTTTAGGATCGATCGTTCGCCGGTTCAAAAAGAAGCATGGGGATGTCCGCGGTTTAGCGCAAAAGGTCAGCGTTCACATCAACGACACCCATCCCGCCCTGTGCATTCCCGAGCTGATGCGGATTTTGATCGATGAGGAAGGGCTGGAATGGGAGCAAGCCTGGACCATCACCGTTGACACGATTTCCTTTACGAACCATACGATATTATCGGAGGCGCTTGAAAAATGGCCTGCGGAAATGTTCAAATACCTTTTGCCCAGAATATTTATGATCGTTGAAGAGATCGACCGCAGGTACCGTGACAGCCTCCGAAGCCGTTATCCGGAGGAGGGGGAAATCGAACAGAATACGTGCATCATCCATGAAGGGGTGATCCGCATGGCCAGCCTGGCCATTCTCGGCAGCCATTCGATCAACGGTGTGGCCCCCCTGCATACGGAAATCCTGAAGAACGATGTATTCAAGGACTTCTACAGAGCGCGGCCCGACCAATTCAGCAACAAAACCAACGGGGTCAGTCATCGTCGATTCCTGCTCCATGGGAACCCTCTTTTAGCGCAGCTTATTTCAAAGGCCATTGGCAATGGATGGATCACAGAATCATCCCATTTGGAAAAACTGCGTGATTTCCAAAAAGATGATGCGTTTCTCAGCGAGCTGGCTGTGATCAAACACCGAAACAAAGAAATGCTGGCCCAATGGATTTTTGAAGAGCAAGGAATCCGAATCGATCCATCCTCCGTCTTTGACGTCCAGGTCAAGCGGATCCATGCGTATAAACGGCAGCTGCTGAATGTTCTTAAAATAATGGACTTATATAACAGAGTCAGGGATGGCCAGTCACTGGAAATGCCGCCCCAAACCTTTATATTTGCCGGAAAAGCCGCACCCAGCTACCATTTTGCCAAAGATATCATTCGTCTGATCAATCGACTGGCTGAACAAATCAACCAGGACCCGAGGGTCAATGGCCGGCTCAAAGTGGTTTTTCTGGAAAACTTCAATGTATCCTTGGCTGAACGGATTTATCCGGCAGCAGATATCAGCGAACAGATTTCTACGGCGGGGCGGGAGGCTTCCGGAACCGGGAATATGAAGATGATGATGAACGGCGCCATCACTTTAGGCACCCTGGATGGAGCCAATGTGGAGATCCTTCAAAAAGCCGGACGGGACAACATTATGATTTTTGGTTTGAACGCTGACCAGGTTTTTGATTATCATTGTCATGGAGGATATCAGTCATGGGAAGCGTATCATGGCGATCCGCGTTTAAAAGACGTTGTGGATCTGCTGGCCACCGGTTTTTCATCGCGAACGGGAAGCGGCTTCCGGGAGATTTACGATGCCTTGCTCCGGGATAATGACGAATATTTTGTTTTGAAGGACTTTTCTTCTTACCTTCAAGCCCATGAAGCACTGAATCGGCTGTATACCCAAAGGCCCATCTGGAATCAGATGGCCTTGGCCAACATCGCCGGCTCCGGATATTTTTCCAGTGACCGCAGCGTCATGGAATATGCGAATGCCATATGGAACGTTTCAGCAGAGGGTCATCTTGCATAAAACTTCTTAAGGAGTGACGCGTATGCCGAAAAAAGAATGGATTGCCATGCTGCTGGCCGGCGGGCAGGGCAGCCGCCTGGGTGTTTTGACACGCCATATTGCCAAGCCTGCTTTGGCTTTCGGCGGGAAATACAGGATCATTGACTTCAGCCTGAGCAATTGCAGCCATTCCCATATTGATACGGTGGGGATTTTGACCCAGTATAAGCCTTTTTTATTGAACTCCTACATTGGCATTGGCTCTGCCTGGGATCTTGATACCAGCGACGGCGGGGTGCATATCCTTCCACCCTTCGTAGGCGAACAAGGCGGCCGATGGTATAAGGGAACCGCCAATGCCATTTATGAAAACATCGATTTTATTAATAGTTATGAACCTGAATTTGTTCTGATCCTTTCAGGAGACCATATTTACAACATGAACTATGAAAAGATGCTGGATGAGCATAAAGCCAAAGGGGCCGATGTGACGGTTTCGGCGATCCAGGTGCCTTGGGAGGAGGCATCCCGCTTTGGCATTATAACGACGGATCCGGAGGGGAGGATCATAAAATTCTCTGAGAAACCTGTGAAGCCCGACTCCAACCTGGCTTCCATGGGAATCTATATTTTCAAGTGGAAACTTCTGAAAGAGGCTTTGCAGAAAGATGAAGCACGTCCCGGATCGGAAAATGACTTTGGCAAAAATATCCTTCCCATGCTTCTGGAAGAGGGGAAGAGGCTCTTCAGCTATGATTTTCAAGGATATTGGAAAGATGTAGGCACCCTTGAAAGCTATTATGAAGCGAATATGGAGCTGCTTCATGAGGAGCCGGGACTGAACCTTTATGATCGCGAACATCCGGTCTATTCCACGATCCCGATTCTGCCGCCCCAATACATCGGGCCCAATGCCAAGGTCTCCAATTGCCTGGTCGCCAACGGGTGTACGATCCTGGGTGAAATCAGCAACTCTGTGATTTCCACAGGCGTAACCATTGCGGAAGGCGCCAAGGTTGAACATTCGATCCTGCTGCCTTACACCACCGTGCTGGAGGACGCCAGGGTTTATCGGGCCATTACCGGAGAGAAGGCGGTTATAAAACCCCATTGTATCCTGGGAACGGAGAGCCGAAGTGATCAAAGAAAGTCTTCGATCGCAGTTCTTGCAGATCGGGCCGTATGCGGGGGCAGCCGTCACGCCTGAACCCATCCAATCGATACAGCATGTTTAGCAGCATGAATCATAGAAAGAAGAGGCGAGATGCATGGAGAAAATGATCGGGATCATATCCTGCAATTATGGACTCGAATACCCCGAAGGGATAGGGGAACGCCGCCCCCTGGCGGCAATCCCTTTTGCCGGCAGATATCAAATGCTGGATTTTGCACTGTCCAATATGGTCAACGCAGGGATCCGGACCGTAGGCATTATTTTACCCTCAAACATTCGGCCGGTGCTCGATCATTTAGGGGCTGGGAAGGAATGGAAGCTTGGGCGGAAGGAGGGCGGCCTGGTGATCCTGCAGGGATCTGACTCGGGCATTTTTCCGAGGAGTAATGGGTTTCTGCTGAGGGACCTCCAGAAGAATACAGATTATCTGGAAAACAACGCTGCGGAATATGTGGTCTTGAGCAATTGCAGCAACGTGGTCAATATGGATTGCAGACAAGCCTTTTTACAACATAAAAAGGATGGTGCTGACATCACGCTGATCGTGAAAGAACTCATTGCAGAACAAGAGGACGAGTTCGGGCTCATCGCAGTCACTGACCGCAGCGGCTGGGTGTTGAATTTTGAGCAAGCCAAGGCGAAATCCGGCCAAAGCGTTCAACGCTTTGCGAATATGATCATCATAAAAAGAAGATTATTATTGGATATTATCCATGGGCATAAAAACATTGAGTATGAGGATTTTATGGAAATACTTCGAATCCATGCTTCAAAACTCAAAATCAAAACCTTTTCAATACCGGGTTATTTTGGCCGAATCGATTCCAAACAAACCTATTTTCAAAGAAGCATGGAAATGCTGCGGCCTGAAATCCAGAAAGAGCTTTTTTGGGGAAGCCGGCAGATCTTAACCCGAGTCAGAGACCGCCCACCCACAAAATACGGCCCGATCAGCTCAGTCCATGACTCCTTGGTCTCCAGCGGCTGCCTCATTCATGGGACGGTATCCCAAAGTATATTGTTCCGGGGCGCAGTCATCGAGGCAGGCGCACAGGTGATCAACTGTATCATCATGAAAAATTGCAGAATAAGCCGGGGCGCGATTCTTGAAAATGTGATCGTCACGAAGAATGCCATGGTCCATCCGGACACTGTGATCAAAGGCAGACCGGATCATGTGATGGTGCTCAATCGGGATGACGGCTTCTAAGTTGACAGGGGGAGAATATCATGAAAGTCCTTTTCATTGCTTCCGAAGCGTTTCCTTTTGTAAAAACCGGCGGACTGGCCGATGTGATCGGCTCTTTGCCGCAGGCGCTGCAAGAAAAAGATGCTGAAATTCGGGTCATTATACCAAAATATGCGGCGATTGCGAAGGAATTGACTTCCCAAATGACGCCGGAAGCTGAGTTTACCCTTGGGCTGGCCTGGCGCCGGCTTTCATGCCGGGTCGAGCGGCTGGACTTCCAGGGCATCACTTATTATTTTCTTGACAGCGCCTATCACTTCGATCGTCCGAATCTGTATGGATACGAGGACGATGGGGAGCGGTTCGCCTGTTTCAGCAAAGCCGTTCTTGCGGCCTTGCCATCCTTGGGTTATCAACCCGACATTCTCCACTGCCATGACTGGCATACAGCCCTTGTGCCCCTGCTCTTGCAGGAAAACTATAGAATGGATCCTTATTATTCCGGTATGAAAACAGTCCTGACGATCCATAATCTGCACTATCAGGGACGCGTATCCACCGGAAGTTTTGAGGACCTGCTGGGCTTGGCCGGACATCCGTCCGCATGGGAAAAACTGCTGGACCAGGGAAGTCTCAATTATATGAAAGCGGGCATCCTGGCCGCCGATTTGGTTACAACAGTCAGCCCGTCGTATGCCTTGGAAATCCAGGATGCGTATTACGGCGAGGGTCTTCATGATATCCTGAACCGGCGGAAAGCTGAGCTTACAGGCATTCTTAACGGAATCGACACAACCCTGTTCGACCCGTTGAAGGACCCCCATCTTGCGGTGAACTACCGCAGCGACTGGGCTAAAAAACAGCAGAACAAAAAGGCTTTGCAGGCGCTCCTGAAATTACCTGCGGCAGAAAGCCAACCGATGCTGGCCATCGTATCCCGATTGGTCGAGCAAAAAGGTCTGGATCTGGTTGTCCATGTTCTGGAAGAAATTCTCAGTATGGAGATCCAGATGGTGGTTTTGGGAACCGGCGAAGGGCGATAT